>DASXOT010000218.1:0-1940 GCA_036494065.1 Chitinophagaceae bacterium | reverse complement strand
CTCTTTATTATGGGAAATATTACCAACAAATTTGGACAGTATATTACATCGACGTATAATCATCCGCAGATTAAATTTTCCAACGCTGTTTATGATCAGACTGAGCTTGACAATCTTCGTTATTATTCCTCACTATATTTCCATGGTCATTCTGTAGGAGGCACCAATCCTTCCCTGCTCGAAGCAATGGCTTGCTCCTGTCGCATAGCGGCCCACAACAATAAATTTAACAAAGCTATTCTCCAGGAGGAAGCGCACTACTTTCCTAATGCCGCGGAGGTAGCAGGTATTATAAATATGCCCGGCGATCTTTCTACCATTTCAGACTGGAAAAAACTAAATCTTGAAAAGATCAGAACTATTTACAGTAAAGAAAAAATTATCAACGACTATGAATCATTGATGATGCGGGCCTGCAGGCAAACAAATCTGATTATACAACCCTCAGTTGCGGAAGCGGTGTAGCAACCCGATCTTTCTTCACATCAAACTGGGAAAAAACATTTATAAACGCAAATAGCCAGATTACGTATTCCACTGCATTGGTAATAAAGCTACCTGTAAACTGGTATATGAAGATGAACAAGAACAGCCAAAGCCTGTAGTAATTTGTCCAAACCCTTGTACGAAAGAAGAAAAAAACTTCAATCAATAATCTTAGCGAAAGTCCCACCCACCCAAAAATGGCAAGTGTCTCGGCACAGGCGTTTGGAATGGTGGCTACAAAATTTCCGCCATACATGTAATACTTCCTTATGATCACTTCGCCAACTATCTTTATTTGCCCCAATCCCACTCCCCAAAATTCATCCCTTTTCTGAAGTAATTTGCCGGCAAGAATAAATGCGTCGGATGTCCGCCCTTTACCGGATGAATCATTTCCCGAAATGATATTGAGCATTCTCACGACAAAAAAACTATCCCGAAAGAGAAAGAAAACAATCAAGGCTGTTATACCGGCTAAACAACCAGTCAGAATGAGACCATTGAAAATCCTTCGTTTTTTACTGAACGAACGAAAATAGAGAATATAAACAACTAACCAGGACAGCAGGATCACCGCTATTACACCAAAAGAAAATGAAAGCATATAAGGAAGAAACAACATTGGCAACAGAAAAAGCGCCCTCATCGTATTCTGATGAAAAAGGTATTGAAGCAGGTAAAAACAAAAAATCGGAACTAAAAGCGTGGCATAATAAGATGCTTCATAAGTAAACAATTTCAAGCGTCGAAAATCCTGAACACCCTCAGTCAGGTTTTGCTCTATCCATACGGTGGGCCACCATGGAGTGAAATATAATACCATAGCTCCCAGGCAAAGGAAAAAATTAATGATGATGAGCTTTTTGAAAATCTTTTCCAGGTCATTACAAACCAGGAGAAATGTATAAACAGCCTGGCAAAAAATATAGACCAGGATAAGATTAAGCAGCGAGGTGAAATAAACAACCCTTACAGTTTCAATATATAAAAGATGAATGATGATAAAGGGCGAAAGAATAGCAATAAAGGGTAAAACAGTTTCCCTTTTTCGTTTAAGCAAAACCCACACATAAAAAAAAGGCGCAAGAAGGGATGTATAAGTCAATCCAAACGGCAAAGCCCAGGCATTAACAAAAAAATACAGGAAAGCAAAAGGAAAATATTTGTTTATTTTCATGATGTTATAAAGACCTGCTTTATTATCGCTCTAAAAAACAAATGGTTGCCTGTTGGCAAAGCAACTAAATATATTGATCATCCGTTAATTAGGCGGAAATGAACAATGAGTTTAATCGAAATAATTCAAACGATGATGTTGACCTGATAGGTGTATTAGAGCGTATCTATCTCTATATGCGACGGTTTAAGGCAGTCTTCATCATTGGGATTGTCGCCGGCATTCTACTGGGGGGTGTATTTTATTTCGTTTCAAAAAAAATATACCAGTCAAAACT
>DASXOT010000217.1:0-6814 GCA_036494065.1 Chitinophagaceae bacterium | reverse complement strand
GTAAATAAGCGCCAACGACTCCAGCCAGAATACAGGATGAAATTTCTCTGCAAATGGCTTAAATAAAAAGCTGATCACAGCGATACCAGCAATACAAAGGCTCATAACGAGACCGCAAAGCAGGTATACATTATTTCTGTTTTTCTTTTGCCCCTTTGGATTGGGGTCATCACTTTTACGAAAAAGAAAAATAGAAAAAAATGTGAACACGGAAAAAAGCAGAGTAGCAAAAACAAAATGCAGGTTATGAATAATGGGGGTAGTGCTTGTGGTAGGGCATAGCGCAACCCCCAGGGCGAATACGCAACCTAAATTAGCAGCAATACTGTCAATTGGTGCAAAGCCCTTGTAGGAAACAAGAAAAAAGGCCAGCGCAAACAAAACGCCAACAAGTATGTTGCCGGCGGTGCCGTTGTCGTAGTAATCACTTATCGAATATTCAATTTGCCATGTATGGTTATAGATCAATTTTCCAATTACCATCAAAAAAGGAAGGGAAATGCCGAGTGCGCCGATAAGTTTTCTTAAAGTGAAATACGAAATGATCTGGTCATTATCAAAACCAGGTCTTTTTGTTTGCATAATAGGGGTGGACATAAGCAGAAATATTTACAAGAATTCGGTACAAAATTCTTTCTAAATACTCAGTCAGGCAATGGTTTTACCATAATATTTTTAAAATATACTTTGCTATTAGGGTCATGACCCTGTAAGGCAAAAGTTCCGTTGGAGATCACGCGCCCCTCATCACCCGGCTCTCTTTTTACATTTTCCGGTTCGGTATAATCCACAACCGTCTTATCATTCAGTTTTACGATTACGTGTTTCCCATCTACTTTAAAATATTCGGTGAACCATTCATTGTCTTTAACAAACACTTCCTTTACGTCCTGAATACCATAAAGGCTTCCTGTTCTGCGCCAATCGGTGTGAGAATTATTTACCTGTACCTCATATCCTTTTTTGGGCCAGCTACTATCCTGGTATTCTGTATGAAAATAAATACCTGAATTAGATCCCGGCAGCGTCATAACATCAGCTTTGAATTCAAAGTTTTTAAAGTTATGTTCATGTACTTTTCCTTCATAGAACAAATGGGCTGTGGGCCCATGTGCCACGATCATCCCATTTTCCACGCTAAAGGTTCCGGCGTTGTTACCAACCTTCCAGTCACTGAGTGTTTTTCCATTAAATAAAGAGATCCATCCATCCTTTGGAGAATGAGAGGCAGCAGTGAAAAATGAAATGAAAAATATTGCGACCAGGCAATGAATGAGATTTTTCATGAGTGATTGTTTCGATAATAAAGGATGAAGCTACCGCTTTTAATATAAAAGCAAAGAATGGCGTAAGAAAATTTCGATCCCAATCCGTTGATCAAGTTGTTTCGTTGATAGTTCTATTTGGTTCCTTGCATTTATTACTCCGCCGGGTGATCATATAGCTAAGATCCGTAGCTTTTGTTGGTGATTATCCTTAATTGGTAATTATGTTTTTTAATTTTTCGCACATCGATTTTATTTTCGCATAAGAATCATAGGAGTTTTCGGTTTTATCCAGTTTTATTTGAAGGAAGCCGGGATATTTCCTGATATAAAATTGGGTATGATCATTTAAGGAGAGATGACCGTCGATCCTTGTGTTGACGAATGACGAATTACTTTCGCCTCTTATATAGTTATCCATGCACTCTTCTACTCTTCTTGTTTTATCGCGTGGAAAATGTGCTTTCATTGAAAAGAAATGATCCGAGTCATTGTAGGCGATGTCTATATGATTATCAAATTGCCTGCAAGACCCAAGAGTCAGGAATATCATGCAGGATAAAAAGAATGATTTTTTCATAATTGTTTTTATGAATTATACCGATTGAATTGGACTCAACCAATTCGATTGCTTAAAGTTGAAGTTGGATTAGATGGGTGAAGTGGAAATGTAAAAATAAGGATAAAAAGAATTTATCTCCTGGTAAAGATTATTGCCGATTATAGGTTAGTAAGTATTTACACTCATTTTTGGAATGCGGTCGTTTGTATAACTTTAATTAAATTACTGAGGCATGAAACAACTCTACGTTCAAGCCACCTCTGTAATAAAGAAAATCCACACCAGCTTCTTAACTTTTATAATAATTTTCACTTTACCGTTGAGTTGGCTTCGCGCGCAACCAACAATAAGCTCCTTTAATCCGGTGAAAGGCGCCAAGGGTTCTACCGTAACCATTGCCGGAACTAATTTCAATTCAACGGTTGCAAACAATGTGGTGTATTTCGGCGCCACCAAAGCGACAGTAAGTACTGCTTCTACGACGAGCCTTACCGTGACTGTACCGGTTGGGGCTACCTACCAACCCATTTCTGTCTACAACACTTCTACTTCGCTCACGGGTTTTTCAACGGCGCCGTATGGATTTACCACCACGTTCCCGACAAAGAATGCCATTACATCTTCGGATATCGCGGCAGCGCAGAGTTTTACTACAGGGACGGCGCCTTCCGGTATTTGCATCGCAGATATCGATGGTGATGGTAAGGCGGATATTGTAACGGCAAACAATGCGGGGGGTACCATTTCGATCTTGCGCAACACGTCTTCGCCATCCAGCATTAGCTTTGCTGCCAAAGTTGATGTAAATGCCAATAGCGATCCCTACGCAATAGCTATCAGTGACATTGATAATGACGGCAAACCCGATTTAATTGTAGCAAATAGTTACCTAAGTGGTTTTCTTGGAATTGGAAATTCTGTTACGGTTTACAGAAACACGTCTACTTCGGGGAGCATCAGCTTCGCGTCAGGTTTGTCTTTTACAACCGGGAACGAACCCTATGAAATTGCGGTTGGAGATGTTAATGGCGACGGAAAGCCCGATCTCGCCGTGGTAAACTATGAAAATGGAGGAGGTGCTACTAATAACGTTTCCTTGCTTCGAAATACTTCCACGTCAGGAAGTATTTCATTCGCCGCGCAAACAAATTTAACTGCAACAAAAGTTGCGGGGGGTATCAGCCTGGGTGACCTGGATGGAGATGGCAAACCGGATCTTGCCGTGTCCAATAGTGGCATTTTTGGCAATTACGGTACGTCGGTATCAGTATTTCGTAACACGACGATAACCGGCGCCACCACATTTTCATTTGCGGCAAAAGCAGATTTTACCACCGGAACAAGTCCTTACCCTGTGAATGTCGCCGATGTAGATGGTGACGGGAAAAATGATCTTGTTACAGCTAATTTCGTCGATAACAATATCAGTGTGCTAAGAAATACTTCTACGTCAGGATCTATTTCTTTTGCAACGCAGGCAACTTTCGCGACCGGAAATGGAAACTCTTACATAGGCATAGGCGATCTTGATGGTGATGGAAAAGTAGATGTAGCTGTGGCTAATTTCGGACCAACTTCCACCGGTAATACGGTTTCAGTTCTTCGCAATTCTTCTACATCAGGTACAATTTCATTTAATACAAAAGTAGATTTTACAACAGGTACTGCCCCCTGGGCAGCTGCAATCGGAGATATCGATGGCGATGGCCGGGCCGACATTGCTGTGTCTAATTACGGAACAAGTAATGATGGTACCACCGTTTCGGTGTTTCGGAACATTCCGCAGGGAGTGCTGCCGTTAAAGCTTCTAAGTTTTACCGGTCAACTGATCAATAATAATAAGCAAGTTCAGCTCGACTGGCAAACAGCATTTGAACAGAATGTGAATACATACCAGGCAGAATGGAGCGGCGATAGCAGGAACTGGAAAAAAATTGCGGACATACCGGCAAAAGACAATGAGAACACAAACCATTACTCTTATATTCATACAGATCCATCCACAGTCAATTACTATCGTTTAAAAATGATCGACCTGGATGACAAGTTCAGTTACAGTGAGGTTATTGAAATCAATACGAGCGGAGAGTTGCTGCCAATGGTTTATCCTAATCCTGTAATGGATCATATCACGATAAGTGGACTTGATAGTAAACCTGCTTTGATCAATATTATAAATTCCCAGGGTAAAAAATTGTTGCAACAGAACGTGAGTATACCTGCCACAATGATAGACATGAGTCGGTTTTCTCAGGGCCTTTACCTGGTGCAGGTGATACAAAATGAAAAAACCTTTATTTATAAGATCGAAAAGGAATAAGGATGGAATGGGGATATACATTTAAGAGAGATTCAAAGCTCAAATACGCGTGATAGTGCGAATAAATCTTATTGCTGAAAATACTGGAACGGCTTGCACAATGACACAGTAGTTTTGCTATTGGAATCGGGGAAATTTGATATTACCTTAGTATTACCTCCATTCTTCTACACCACGAATTGATTCCCTGTTTTTAGATCCGGTACTTATGATGGTTCAAGATTTCAATCTGACCTAATTCAAATCCTGTGGAAGTTGACATACTGAGCTCCAGTAATAAAAAAATCCCCGGTCCGCAGTCTGGGGATTTTTTTATTATACAAGCTGTCACAGCATTAAAGACCCTTCTCGTTCAGCCATTTCAGTGAATACTCTGCTATTTCCGTCCATCCATGATCAAGAGCTAATGAATGACCACGATTTGAAAACGATTTTAATTCCGTGATCGCAGATGATTTTTTGTACCTATTGTAGGCCGCTCTACAAAGCACCGGAGGTACAATATGGTCTTTATTACCCGAGGTGATCAGCAACGGACCTCTGGTCGCGTTGGCTGTATTTACTTTATTTTCCGCTCCGGGGTTTAATGTAGCAAAGGCGACCTGGAAAAGTGGCTTTGCCGGTGAGGGCACAGTAAACCTATCATATAAATCCTTTGACTCTTCTTCATTTACGGCATTTGTAAATGCATACCGAAACTGCTTTTCAGTAAGTGACACAGCTTTATTTACATTGAAGGGATTAGCAAGTACGGAGAATGAAGATTTTAATGCGGAGATGGGCAACTGCCAAACTCCTTTTATCGGTGCCGGATCAATTGCAATGCCTGCGGCGGCCAATCCCCGACCGAGAAGTATTTGTACCATTAATCCTCCAAAGGAATGGCCAATTAAAATAGGTGGCGAAGACAATGCTGCAATGACTTTAGCATAACCGTCAGCAACTTGTTTAATGCTGTGATTGGCGATTGCTTTCTTGTTGGCTCTTGATTCCTCAACAGTTGCTCCATCACCGGGCCAGCCAGGATTATGGCATTCATATCCATATTGTGAGAAAAATTGCATCCATGGTTTCCAGGTTGAAGAATGCATCCACAGGCCATGGATAAATACAATGGGACTTTTTGCCATAGTTGTAAGTTTTGGTTAATTGGAAATTCAGGGAAGAGTGCAATTTATGGAATGGAGAAAAATCAGGATATTAATTTTTATTAGGATAGAAATCGCGAGAGGTACCAGTTTAGATGTCAATTCGCTTCATCATAGGATAACTCCTGCATTATTGCCGGTAATATTAGATGTATTATTTTTTTACTTTTACGTATAAATCGTCACCATGAAATATTTTCTCACGTTGATTTTAGGCGTAGCGCTTTTTACGGCCTGTAAACCAAAAATATTATCCGGCGCAGAACTCCAAAAGAAGTTAATTGAGACTATGCAAAGTTTTTTGGACAAGGAACCACATCCTGGTGTGCAGTTCGATGTCAAGGATGTTACCTATTATCCCGAAGTAGCTATCAAGTCTTACGACTGCCGGTTTCATGTAGATATGCGGTCTGCAACTAAAGACACCCTGGGCACCATGATGGCCATAATTACAAACGATTTTAAAAAGATAGACCGGCGTTATTAAGAGAATGAGACAACCTGCAGAAGGAACTTACTGATCATTCACGGCTCCAACACCTTTTCGATGATCTTGTTAGTGTGTTTGTTTTTTAAGATCAGCTTCCTGGCCCCATAGTGAGTTATTTCTTCTTTTACCAGGTAATTATCTTTATCATATTCGGTGAGATGACTGTCTTTGCTTACGCCCGTCCGGCCGCGCCAGATGTCCAGCTTCACAGGCTCCCATTGCTTGGTTTTTGCCGAGCGGTAGGCGGCATCCAGGATACAATTCACCACATACCCATCGTAAAAATTTTCTTTTGGTTGTTTATTTTGTTCCATTGCGTTGAACATATCCATGAACATATGATTATAGCCAAGTTCATTTAGTTCATCTCCTACCGGGAACAGCCAGCCGGTATTACTTTCCGCCTTTTCGGCTACATAGGTAGCACCCTTTCCCGTGGTGAACATTTCAAATCCTGTTCTTAAGAAATTATTTATCCAGATAGTACCTTCCGTGCCCATCACTTCATCGCGAAGATCCATACCTCCGCGAAATGTCCAGCTTACTTCAAATTGCCCGATCGCACCGTTTTCATACTTCACTAATGCAATTGCATGATCTTCCGCATCGATCGGTTTTACTTGTGTGTCTGCCCAGCACATTACTTCCATGGGTTGAATATCTTTTCCGATATAGCTTCGGGCCAGTTCTACGCAATGGCAGCCCAGGTCAAGGATGCAACCCCCACCGGCCTGTTCAAGGTCCCAAAACCACTCGCTGTGCGGACCGGGATGTGTTTCTCTTGATTTAGCCCAAAGAATTCTGCCTAACGCACCATTCTTTACTGACTCATGTGCCTTCAAAAATTTCGGAGTGTAAACAAGATCTTCCAGGTAGCCATTAAAAATGCCTGCTTTTTCGACGGCTTCCAGCATTCGTTTGGCTTCCTCACCATTTCTTCCCAACGGTTTTGTAATGATCACCGCTTTTTTATGCTTACAGCAGAGCATCACCGCAGCTTCGTGCAAATTGTTGGGTAATGCAATGCAA
>DASXOT010000216.1:0-5159 GCA_036494065.1 Chitinophagaceae bacterium | reverse complement strand
TATCATAGGCTTTTCAAAATAATAGGCCAATGGAGTTACGCCACTTTGTGTCGCGTTGCGATAAGGTTGAATTACGGCATCTGCTGCACACAAATAGTATTTCACTTCGCTGTCAGGAATAAAATTGGTTCGTAGTATAAGTTGATCACTAATATTCAATCTTTCAATTTGCTCGAGGTAAGGCTTTTCATCTTCATAAAACTCGCCAGCGATCAATATTTTAGGGATATGAACTTCGGAACTTGTCAATTTTCCTTTAAGCAGTTTCACGGCGTCCAACAGCAGATCAAGCCCTTTGTATTTTCGTATGAAACCAAAGAACAACAGAATAGGAGTGCCGTTATCAATATTCAACCTTTTTTTTGCCTCCATCTTTGAAACTGGTTCACCAAAATTATCGTAAAGGGGATGCTGAACTAATTTTACAGGCTTATTCGATTGGAATTTTGAGAGATCACCCATCACTTTTGCACTCATAGTGATAAATGCATCACAGGTTTTCAAAAAATATCTTGTGAACGCTTTATCTCCTGGTGCGTGTTCATGTGGAATTACATTATCTGCGATGCAAATGATCCGGGTGTGTCGATTTTTTCTTACCCGTCTTAATATTGTCCCGAATGCAGGTCCCATAAAAGGAAGCCAATAACGAACAACAACTATATCGGGTTTTTCTTTCCGAATGCGATTTCCTACTCGAAACCAATTCAACGGATTGATCGAATTGATCACGGAAAGTATTTTCAAGCCTTTGGGTGGTGGTTCATTACTGTACTGTGTTTTTCCCGGAAACAAAAAAGAGGGATATTGTAATGAGAAGGAATAAATAGAGCAATTGTCACCCTGATCAACAAACTCTTTCGCCAGCCGCTGATCGAATGTGGCTAGTCCGCCGCGGAGCGGATAAGCGGGTCCTATGATGATAACCTTTTGCATCACAGCCCGAGTTTTTCCTCAACCAGGTACGTATTTCTTCCGGGCGCATTGCGCGAGATAAGTTCAGCAACAAAGCCTGTAACGAATAATTGTGTTCCGATGATCATGAAAAGAATAGCAAAAAAGAAAAGAGGCCGTTGCGTTAGACCTGTTTTATCAAAAAAGAATTTTGAAATGGTGAGGTAAAGTGAAATGAGTGCTCCCAGCAAGAAAAAAAAGACTCCCCATGTTCCAAAAAAATGCATGGGCCGTTTTCCATATTTGCCCACAAAGAGTATGGATACCAAGTCCAGTCCTCCTGTGATCAGGCGGCTCATGCCGAATTTTGATTTTCCATATTTTCTTGCGCGGTGTTCAACCACTTTTTCGCCGATTTTTTTGAATCCTGACCACTTGGCCAGTAAGGGAATATATCGATGCATCTCTCCATACACTTCGATGCTTTTTACAACCTTTAATTTGTATGCTTTCAATCCACAATTAAAATCATGCAATTTTATTTTCGAGACTTTTGTGGTGAACCAGTTAAAAAATTTAGAAGGCAACGTTTTCGAGGCCGGATCATGCCTTGTCTTTTTCCAACCGCTAACAAGATCAAACTGATCTTCGAGGATCATTCGTCTGAGCTCCGGAATTTCTTCCGGGCTGTCCTGCAGGTCCGCATCCATCGTAATGACCACTTCACCGTTTGCAGCGCGAAACCCTTCATTTAATGCAGCGGATTTTCCGTAGTTGCGTTGAAATTTTATGCCCTTAATACTTGAATTTTTGGAACGAAGGTCTTCAACCGCTTCCCATGAATGATCGCTGCTTCCATCGTCCACCATGATTATTTCATATGACAAATGGTGCTCAGTCATTACGCGTTGTATCCATTGCGCCAGCTCGGGCAGCGATTCCGCCTCATCCAAAAAAGGGATAATGATGGAGATGTCCATTAAATACTCATTTGATCCAGAGGATTAACAGGTTTCTTTTTAGCGACGGCGGCTCCGATAAGTGAAGCAATTAGCCCGGCTATCAAGGTTCCAAATAACGTAACTCCAACAACTAGTACAAAGAAAGATCTGCGGGTAAAATCCAGGGCCTGTTCTATTTGCGATTCACTCAATTTACCTCCATCTTCCATCTGTTTTCGGGCGATCTCGAGAGCTCTTTCTTTGGAATCCGGAAAAATAACGGTTATGGCAAGTACACCCCATAAAACCAAAATGATGGTGGCAACCGCGGTCATTCTAAATCCATGCGAAAACACGTTCCCAAAAGTGACATAATTGTTCATTTGTGACGCATAGGAAGTGCATGCCCATATAACAGCTATCAGAAGGATCATTAGCGGCAGCCAGCGAAACCAACCTGCTGTCTCGACTCCCGTGAAGCGTCCCACCAATCCAATTATGATTAGTACCAGGGCAACCAATAGCCCTTTTGTTATGTGCGTCATTACTTTTTGCTCTTCCATAAAGAAAGTTTATACATTTAAAAATAGTTGCTCTTTTGTAATTACGCCTATTACTTTCCCTGTTAGCTCTTTGCCAATGAACGGTGAATTCTTAGATCGCGATTGAATATCATTCTCCTTTACTGTCCATTTTTGTTTTGGATTAAACAAGGTAAGATTAGCTTTTTCCCCTTCGCGGATCCCTGCAATTTCTTTTCGAAAGATCTTCCTGGGGTTATGCGAAACTAGCTCAATTAATTTTTGTTGAGCGATCCCATCTAAACAGCTATTTAATACAGCATACGCCGTTTCCAGCCCAATCATTCCATATTTGGCATATTCAAACTCAACTATTTTGCTGTCGTATTCATGAGGCAAATGATGTGTGGCAATGCAATCAACTTCTCCATTTAATACTGATTTGCGCAACGCATCCCTGTCTGCTTTTGTTCGCAAGGGGGGATTGACTTTGAGATTCGTGTCATAGTCCCTTAGGTCATCATCACAAAAGAATAAATGGTAAGGTGTGACTGAACAAGTAACCGATGCGTTTTGCCTTCCCCGCTGAATGTATTCAATCGATTTCGCGGTACTTACTCCTGTGAAATGAATTCTTGACTCGGCATATCTTACAAGTTTTATATCCCTTGCAATAACGAGTTCTTCTGCCATCGCCGGCTTGCCCGGTAACCCCAATTGAGTAGAAACGATTCCTTCATTCATAACGCCCTGCGGATTGATGCCTTTATCATCAGGCAATTGAATAACAATTCCGTCAAAAGCTTTGACATATTGGAGCGCTTTTAACAGGAGACCGGAAGATTGCACAGAATTGATTCCATCTCCGAAAGCGGCAGCACCACTTTTTTGCATGTCATACATCTCCGCCAATTCTCTGCCGTCCACATTTTTTGTAATAGCCCCGATTGGACTGATGTTTACAGGGAGAGATCTACTTTTTTGAATAATGTACTCGACACTCGCTTTATTGTGAATAACGGGGTTGGTGTTTGGAATTATCATTACGTCGGTAAAGCCGCCGGCTGCTGCCGCCAACGCACCCGTTTCGATCGTTTCTTTGAATTCATAACCCGGGTCACCAAAATTGGCAAATACATCCATCCAGCCGGGTGAAACATGCAGGCCTTCAACGAGGATTTCCCGATCGGCTTTTCCAGGTAAGTTTTGGCCAACCTGCCTGATTATTCCGTTTTCAATAAAAATATCGCTTGTTTGTCCGTTGAAAGATGAAGTGTGGTCAACGATGTGAACCTGCTTAATGAGGATATTCATTAAGGGGCGAAGATAAAGTTTGTTTTTTGATTTGAAAAAATAGCTTAATATATCACCCGACTGTTAACGCAAGCCTAAGTTATTTTTTGCCATTATTTTTTCAAATGCAAGGACTTAATTTTGCTGTTCCAACTCTGCTTTTATTTCCAAGGCCATATTGCTACAAGATTAACCGCTCGGTTTATTTTTTTTAAATTAAAAAAAGGATACTTATATGAAAACCCGATTTGTTCGTCGAGTAATGCCTGTAATAGGCTTCGTTGCATTTTCTATTGCATTTGTATCGTGTCACAAAAACAATGATAACATGAACTCGAATCCACCGGTTTCGGGATTCATGGCTTTTAACCTGGCTAATGACAAAGCCATTACCGTTGGCCTTTCCGGTAACCCGGTTACAAATTTGCCCTTATCATTCACCAGCTATACCGGGGGTTATTTAAATATTTATTCCGGCAACAGGCTTGTTCAGACTTTCGATTATAATTCGAACAATCAACTTGATTCTTCGACTTATACTTTTGAGCCGCAAAAATATTATTCATTGTTTGTAACAGGCACGAATGGTCATTACAAGAATGTAATTGTAGGTGATAATTATGACAGCCTTTCCACTACCCAGGCCTATATACGTTACATTAATGCGATTCCCGATTCTTCTTCGCCTACTGTAACCATAAGTGCTAATGAAAGTAATGTGGCAGACAATGCGGCGCCCTTTAATTATGTTTCGAATTTTATCGCAGTTACGCCAGGGACGGTTAACGTTCAAATAAACAATGGCGGTACGATCAACAAGAGTCGAACCATTACATTGGAACAGCAAAAAGCTTACACGGTTCTTTTGGCCGGCATTCCCGGATCGACGGGTAGCGACAGCCTGCAGATCAGGTATGTTGAAAATGGCACCTTTTCCCAAAAAGCTCAAAAAGCTTCTTCGACGGGCGGCTCATCAGGCAGCAATTAAAGAGAATTCTCAATGGAATATGTTATCGCCGGTTTAAAATGCCGGCGATTTTTGTTTCATTTCAAAAATGGCGATTTATCCTGTAGTTTTGCAGCCCGCTCTTATCGAGTGTTCGGGTGGTGGCGCAGCCCGGTAGCGCATTTGCATGGGGTGCAAGAGGTCGCTGGTTCGAATCCAGTCCACCCGACCATGGCGGATATCTGAATGCAGACGGAGAAGCGCGTCTGCATTCGAATCCATCCCGAATCCTCGGGACACCCGACTTAGAAATCAAGATAGTCGTTGAAGTTGATTATCTTTTTTCGGGCAGTAGCACATCACCCAAGTGTCACAGCAAGGAATATCATTAAAAACTCAAGAAATATTCTCTGAATCTTTTCTTTTCTATGTGAGGATGATGAGGTGCTTCCATAAAATGACATTTTAATCCTTAATAAGGTATTCCTTCTCCAAAAGTCCAATAAGCGCTTCTGCCTGATTTAAGGCAACCACCGTTCGATTGTTCATTAGTTTTAAAAAACC
>DASXOT010000215.1:0-5238 GCA_036494065.1 Chitinophagaceae bacterium | reverse complement strand
GCAAGCCAATTAAAGTTTCCGGTTTTTGTAAAGCCTAATAACGGGGGTTCAAGCATTGGTATGTCGAAAGTAAATCAGTCATCGGATGAATTTGGCGCCGCGATTGAAAAAGCTTTTAAAGAAGACGACCAGGTTTTAATAGAGGAATTTATACAGGGCAGAGAGTTTACCGTAGGCGTTTTCAAAGCAACAGGTAATATTATTGTTTTACCCATCACAGAAGTAATCAGCAAAAAGGAATTCTTTGACTATGAAGCGAAATATGAGGGTGCTTCTTCGGAAATAACACCAGCCAACGTCGATGAAATAATCGCCGATAAAATTCGGGGCGCAGCCAGGAAAGCGTATGAGGTATTTAATTGCAGAGGAGTTGTCAGGATCGATTTCATCTACAATGAAGAAGCGAAACAGCCGTTTATGCTCGAAATCAACACCATACCGGGTCAAAGTGAAGCAAGCATTGTTCCGCAACAGGTGAGAGCAATGGGTTGGAGTCTGAAAGAATTTTATTCTAAATTGGTTGAAGAAGCTTTAAGTAGTTGATTTTTGAATTTAAATTTATGTAAGTGCTTAAATTCCTCACACATCGCCCACTATGGGTCAATTTATTGGCAGCGATCGCCCTGTCTATCGTTCTGTTTATTATATTCATTCTTTCGCTGAATTTTCTCACACATCATGGCCGTTCACGTTCAGTTCCCCAGGTGGTGGGAAAAAGCTTTGCAGATGCAAAACAAATCCTCGACAAAGAAGGATTCGACTTAGTGATCCAGGACTCCGTCTATGTAGATACGCTTCCCGCCCTAAATATTGTCAAACAAGTCCCTGAAAGTGATGCAGTGGTGAAGGTGAACCGTACCGTATATCTCACTGTTAACCGGTCGGTTCCACCGAAAATTGAAATGCCCAATCTGGTTGGTTACAGTTACCGGAATGCGACCATGACACTCGCAAGTGCCGGGCTTCGAATTGGTGACACAATTTATCGTTCTGATTTTGCAAAAAATGCAGTCCTGGACCAACTATATAATGGTGAACATATTGCGCCTGGTGCAAAGATCCAAATGGGGTCCACGATCGGCCTGGTATTGGGCACAGGAGTAGGGCAAATGCAATTCAATGTACCCAACCTGGTAGGATGGACGTATGGCGATGCAAAGGCAAAACTCGAGGAGAACGGTTTAAATCTTTTAGTGATGCAGGCGGAAGGAAAGGATACGGTGAGTGAATATATTTCCAGGCAAATACCCGCCAGGGTAGATGAAGAAGGGAATCCTCAGCGCATTCACACAGGTCAGTTGATTAGCGTGTGGCTGCAAATCGCAAAACCAGTTGTCACAGATAGTACAAACAACCTTCCTATATCACAATAGAATTTATGAACAACATAACAGTTGATGAATTGAAAAGACGCATGGACGCGGGCGAAGAACTCTATCTCGTAGACGTAAGAGAGCCTTACGAAAACGAAGAATTTAATATCGGCGGAATATTATTGCCATTGGGGATGATCAGGAGCATGCAGATTGATGAAATCGAAGACCTGAAGAATAAGGAAGTAATACTTTATTGCCGAAGTGGCAATCGCAGTGGTCACGCTGCGATGTACCTTGAAACAATGGGCTTTGAAAATACAAAAAATCTTGTCGGAGGAATGGTGGCGTGGCAAGAAAAATTTGGCGGATGATAGGGTATGAATGGTGAGTGATCAGTGATGAGCCGGTAGCCGGCGGACCACAATCAACGGTGCACGGATCACGTCAGACTAAATCTCTGCCACATCAAAAAAAATTAGATCCTTGTATTTTATCTCATAAATCATAGCTCATAACTTCAAATTGATCGCTGTCATAAAGTTCGTTCCCGCCATGGGAAAATAATAATTGTTTACTACCAATTGTCCTCCCGAGATATAGTTGTATGTGTAGCCATTCGGCTCATACTTCTTGTTAAAAATGTTATTAACCTGGAAAATGAAACTAGCTTCTTTTAGAAATCCTTTGTGAAAAGTATAAATTGCCCGGGCATCCTCCACATAATACGGGTTCAGTTTTCTCCCTTCATTTTGGGTGTTGTCCAGGTATTGTTTACTTACATACTTCCCAAGCAAATCAAATTCAAAACTCCCGGCAGGCAGAAAACTGATTGTGTTAGCGCTAACAATGGATGGCGATAAAGCTATGTCCGTTGAATTATAGTTGTTTACTTTCTGACCACCATTATCATAGTCATCGATGTATTCGATAAAATGCCTCACTTTGTTTTTACTTAATGCAAGATTAGCGCTCGCTTTTAACCAGTTGATTGGTTGCAGGGCCGCCTGCAATTCTATTCCCCCACGATAGCTGTTCGGAATATTCGTTCTGGTATACGCGCCCACATCATTAATCATTCCTGTCAATACCAATTGGTCTTTGTATTTCATGTAATAAAAAGTCGCGGCCCAATCGAAATTTTTTGTTCTTTTTCCAACACCAAATTCTACATCATGCAATTTCTCTGGTTTTGGTTGCTGATTCTTTCCGGCTTCAAAATCGTCCCGGTTAGGTTCTTTATCTGCTATGCTGTAGGATAAATAATTGTTCCATCCATTGTTTGTATAACTAATACCAATTTTTGGATTGAAAAAATCGTGGTCGTCTTTAATAAAGATGTTGGGATTATCGTCGAATCCATTGATATCATATTTCACATGATGATACTGCAGATCAATGTAGCCATTCCATTGATTGGAAAGCTTTTGAAGCAGCTTCACATAACTATTAAAATCGTTTTTGAAAGCATCTTCATCGTACCAGATATCCGGTCCTGTTAAACCATGTTGAGCCCAAATCAATTTTCCATAATGTTCACCTTCATACTTTGTATAAGCGCCACCAAATGTGAACTCGGTCTTTGCCTTATGATATTGAAGTGAAAAAATATCACCGTAGAAATTATTATTGAGCCATAATTGCCTGATAAAATCCGAGGCAAAAATTGTATCCGCTCCTTCTACCGGATAAGGCATGTTATAACCGGAATACGATTCATTAGCCCTGTATTCCTCATAATAACCTTTGCCTTTCGTAAAAAATACTGCCGTATTGAAAGAAAGATGGTCGCTGAAATTATGCGTATAGAATAATTGATAATGGTCCTGCCAGTAATTATCTGTTTCGTTTGGATAAGGTGAGCCTGGTCTTTCAGTTCCTGCATAGTTAATAGTGCGGCGACCCGCTTTCAAATCATCTTCTGTAATACCGTACCATGCCTGGTAGGTTTTTTCATAGCCTTTAAAAAGATTGAATCGCAGGATATCTTTCCTTCCGATATACGCTGCCGAAAAATAAAGAGATCGAAGCCTGGAAAAAGCTCTATCAACAAAACCGTCACTGGTAATATTGGACAGCCTCATATCCATTGTGAAATGTTTGCCGATCAGACCACTGCCGACTTTAATAGTATTTTTCCATGTATCAAACGAGCCATAGCTGTTGTTTAACTCGGCATAGGGCTTTCGATTTATTTCATTAGTGCTAAAATTTATTGTTGCGCCAAAAGCGCCTGCCCCATTGGATGAACTTCCCACACCACGTTGGATTTGAATACTACTTACCGATGAAGCAAAATCAGGAAGATCAACAAAAAAGGTTCCCTGGCTTTCGGCGTCGTTATAAGGAATACCATTCAGTGTAACATTTATGCGCGTGGCATCTGTGCCGCGAATTCGAATATCGGTGTAACCAATGCCATTGCCTGCATTTGCGTCTATGACTACTGACGGCGTTTGATTGAGCAAAAAAGGAAGGTCCTGCCCGAGGTTTTGTTTCTCAATTTCTTTCTTTGAAAGATTGGTCTTGGTCACAGGCGCCCGATCGGCCGCTCTTACAGCCTTCACTTCTACGGGTGACAAATTGTAAAAACTGTCTTTTTCCGGAAGTCGTTCCTGGCTAAAAGACAAATAAAAACTGATCATCAGAAATGATAGAATACAAATCCTCTTCATTTTTAAATTTTTTAAACTCATGACCTGCCGGTAAAAGGATATTAAAATGTCCTGGCCTGGCAATCCATGGTTATTTAATAAATGAGAGGGAAATGCACGAGGAGAAAAGGAGCAGTTTAGCGTCACCTTCCTTCGCAGGCATTACCCTGTTCAGGTTCTACGGGTGTAATCTCAGCCCCAAGCCGCTTCGCATGGGACACCCCGGGAACTTTGCTGGTGCAAAATTAAGGGGGAAAATTTGGAAACTTCTGTAACTTTTATACCAATGCTTTCGTATTACAGCAAATTCAACTATTATGAAGAAAATTCTCGCAAGCTTTTTACTGATGGGCGTTGTAATTTTTTCCGCCGCGCAAACGACGATCAAAGATGCAAACGCGGAAAAGCGATCTGTATCGGACTATCATGGAGTAGCAGTGTCAGGAAATATAGAATTGTTCCTAAGCCAGGGTAATGAAGAAAGTGTTGTTATAAGCGCCGATGATACGAAATGGCGCGACAAAGTGGTTACCGAAGTCAAAGATGGTATTCTTCAAATCCACATGGAACATTCTGAAGAAAATAGAATTCAATTCGAATGGCCGAATGCAAAAAAAATCAGGGCTTATGTAGCTGTGAAAACTATTGACTACCTGTCTTCTTCAGGTTCCGGAAAAACACATATCGACGGAAAGATTAAAACCGACAATATGAAGATCGTGATTTCGGGATCAGGAAACGTTGATGGCGGTTTAATAGCGAAAGACTTCTCATTGGTGCTAAGTGGTTCTGCAAATGCTGATCTCGCAGGAAGTGCCGAAAAATCAACATTCACTATAACTGGTTCTGGCAACATCAGGAGTTACGATTTTAGTACTACATTTTGTACGGCGACAATAAGCGGTTCAGGAAATGTAAAAATTACCGTTACAAAGGAATTGTCTGCACATATTAGCGGCTCGGGAAACATACTGATAAAGGGAGATGGGATGATGAGAGACTATAGCGCATCTGGTTCAGGAAAATTCAAAAGAGTAAATTAATAGAAATTAATACAAGAAATATGAAAAAAATTGTAATGATATTGTTGGTGTTCACTTGTGCAATTTCGTTGCGTGCACAGCTAACCATCAATGATCCAAATGCCGAAGCGAGGGAAGCAAAAAATTTCCATGCGATTTCCGTATCGAGCTCGTTTGATGTGTATCTGACGCAAGGAAATGAGGAAGCAGTAGCGGTAAGTGCTGCTGAACAGAAATATAAAGATAATA
>DASXOT010000214.1:0-4373 GCA_036494065.1 Chitinophagaceae bacterium | reverse complement strand
AGCTTTGGTGATTCTTATCAACTTACCGTCAATGCAACAGGCCCTGGCAATAGCGGCGGCCCTATGTTTGATGATGAAGGAAATGTCATCGGTCTTTTCTATGCCGGCAGTAGCGATCCTACACGCGGCCTGATTTCCTTTGCAGTTCCAATAAAGTATGGTCTCGAATTAATGGGAAGAAAGAAAGTAGGAGCGAGCAGGTAGTGTCATAATGGTGATAATATCATAGTTCAGCCAATTGGCGATTCATCATTATGCGATCTTTAAACATACATACAGAAATACGCGGTTATAAGATCCAAGAAAGAATTGGAATCGGTGGCATGGGTGAAGTGTATAAGGCATTTCACCCAGGCCTCAACCGAATGGCAGCTGTTAAATTCTTGTTTCAGAAAGAACAAGCCGAACGGTTTAGAAATGAAGCCTACATTCAGTCTTCGGTGAATCATCCGAATATTGCGAATCTGTACTAATATGTTGCAGAAGGTGAAGCTCCCTGCATCATTATGGAATATGTTGAAGGCATTCCACTGGACTCATACATTTATAAGCACGGAAGAGTCAGCAGCACAGACGCAGAAAGAATTTTAGTGCAGATTGTGTCTGCATTAAAATATCTGCATTCAAAGAATATTCTTCATCGTGATATCAAACCTCAGAATTTTAAGATTGATAACGACGGTCTCGTAAAAATGCTTGACTTTGGCATTTCCAAAAATGAATACACGCCAAAACTCACGCAAATGGGTTTTGTGGTAGGTACCACCGAATACATGGCGCCGGAACAATTCGATCATAAAGTGGAGAAGAAGTCGGATATATGGAGCCTGGGTGTGATGACATACGAGATGCTTACAGCCAGTTTGCCTTTTGAATCTAATAACCCGATCACACTCCGTGGTCAAATTGTAAAAGCGCATTTTACCGATCCCAGGATCCTGGTTCCCCAAATATCCGAAAAGTTGATGTCTGTAATTGGAAAGAGTCTGCGGACAAACACCGCCACTCGTGCATCAGCGCAAGAAATTGAAGAAATATTGATCGGAAAACAAGTGGCTCCCAAAGTAGAACCTGTGAAAAAGATACAGGTTAATAAAATCAAGCTGCCATCTATCAATCCAAACTCTTTCAAAATTGGTATTCAGCGTAAATGGATATACGGAGGAATTGCTTTTGCGTCGATTGTTGCGGTAGTCATCATATTTTCTTATCGATCCGGATCGTCCGGCTCTACCGGTCAAAAAGAGGATACGGCCAAACCGGTAAACGTTTCAGATATACCCGATCAAAAATCTGTTAATGTTACAGAAACTAAAGTAAGAATAGCTGTGAATAACGTCCAAAATGCTGTCATTATTCTACCCGACGGCAGCCAGGAACCTGTTCCGGCAGAATTGTCTGGCAAGCCCGGTAAGAGTTATAATGTTACACTTCATGCGGATGGCTTCGACGATAAACTTATACCTGTTACGTTTTTACAGACTTCCAAAGTGTACACATATAGTCTTGATAAAAAAAATGACGAATAATGTTTAATCTATTTGGCAAAAGAAAGAAATCAGAGCCGCAGTCAGATACTAAAGAGTTTAATACTGATAGTATCAAATCAGTTATTGTTTCTGACTTGGGTAATATCCGGACAAATAATGAAGACATGGGTCTTTTTTTCAGGATCGCCGATGAACAGGTGAGTCGTGAAAAAGGATGTCTTATGATGGTGGCAGACGGGATGGGTGGACATAACGCCGGAGAGGTAGCCAGCAGAATGGCCGCTGACATTATTAGTCATGAATATTTTAAACTGAACGGTTCTGTTGAGAAAAGCCTGGCGAAAGCATTTGAACTTGCCAATAAAAATATTTTTGACAAATCGATAGCTAATAAATCGATGAAGGGAATGGGTACTACCTGCACCACAGTTATCATTGCTGATAAAACAATTTATTTTGCCCAGGTAGGCGACAGCAGGGCCTATCTTTTAAAAGACAATAAGATCTCAAGGATCACAGAAGATCAAACCTACGTCCAGGAATTAGTAAAGAATGGTGAAATCACCGTTGAGGAAGCGGCGGTTCATCCCAAAAGAAACATATTGACGAACGCGATGGGTACAAAAGAATCCCTGCGTGTGGATACAGGAAAATTTGCGCTTCCGTTCGAAGAGAAGGACCGCCTTATGATTTGTTCAGACGGATTATATGAATATTTAAAAGATGACGAAATAGCCCGGATATTGGGCGGAAATTCTCTTCATAACGCTGCTAATCAAATGGTAGAAGAAGCAAAAAAAAGAGGTGGCCACGACAATATAACAGTAGTTTTGGCTGAGAAAATTCCTGTGGCCAACGGAACTGTTGAGAAGCAAACCAAAGATTTCGATATACCGCAAACACAAGAATACGATTTACCATGATAGGAAAGCAAGTGCAGAATTACGAAATTAAATCGCATTTAGGCGAAGGTGGAATGGGAACTGTCTTTCGCGCAAGCGACAGCATTTTAAATCGTGATGTAGCATTAAAAATGCTTCACACCCCGCTATTACAACAACCGCTTTTCCTGGAGCGCTTTAAGAAAGAAGCAAGAGTACTCGCGCAATTACTTCATCCGAATATTGCCGTCATCTACAACATGATCGAGCAGGACAACAATCACTTCATGGTGATGGAGTATGTGGAGGGAAAAAATCTCGATGCATTGGTGCGCCAGTATAGAACTCTTTCTTACAAGATCGTAGTGCCGGTGATCATACAGGCATTGGAGGGTTTGGGACATGCTCACCGCAAGGGCATTTTTCACCGGGACATTAAACCTTCCAACTTAATCCTAAAATCCGACGGCACTGTTAAACTGATGGATTTCGGGATCGCGATGGTCGCAGGGGAACAAAGAATGACGCAGGTAAATAGGGTGGTAGGAACGGTGGAATATATCGCCCCGGAAATCATACAAGGCAAAGAGCCCTCGATTGCAACAGACCTTTATGCAATGGGCATTACCATGTATGAACTGCTAACTGGCAAGTTGCCCTTCGAAGGGAATTCGGATTATAACTTAATGCAGGATATTCTTAAAAAGAAACCGCTGGATGTAAATAAGCTAAATCTTTCGGTACCAAAAGCATTGAGCGATATCGTGATGAAGACGCTTGAAAAAAAGCCAGGTGATCGCTTTGCAGATGCGCGCGCTCTTCAAAATGCTTTAATAAATGCTTTTCCTGATCTCAGAACCGCGGAGCTAACAGAAAGTTATGTGAGCGCCGCGGCGCAATATGTTTCATCGCCATCCATATCGTTAAAGAAAAAAGTTACTCCACAAGCCACCCAGGTATTTGAGGGAGGAGCTTCATCGGGCTCTTTTGGAATAGTTGGAAAATTGAAGCAAAAAGCTTTGGCAAAAGAGAACCGCCTTCTTGTTATTTGCGGATCGGTGGTATTACTTACAGCGGTAATGGCTTTCATTTTTATGCCACATGGAAGCAATAGTGGTAAAACGGATAGCTCTGTTTCAGTTCAGCCGAAACAAGAAAAGGAAACTCCAAAAAATCCAAGTGGTGATAATAGCAACAAGTCATTGACTGGCGATAACTCGGGGAGTAATCCAGTAAATCCACAACCTAATAATCCTAATCCAACACCTGTTGAAGTTCCTGACGAACCCAAAAAGGAAACGACAAAAAAGAACACGGAAAAAACGAAACAAGATAAAGGCGAAAAGAAATCTGATAATAATAATAGTGGCAACACAGGCGACAAGGGAGAAGAAAATAAATCGGATAAGGGTAACAACAATGGCGCTGACAAAGGTGATAACAACGACACAGGTGATAAAGGAGAAGAAAATAAAAGCGGTGACAAAGGCGATCAGGACGATAAGAACTCAAAAACTAAAAAGCCAAAGACGATAACCTGGGACGAATTATTCGGCAAAAAGAAAAAGGATCAAAGCGATAAAAATTCTTCAAATAAGAAGGTCAGGTTTACTTTCAAGAAAAATTAGCATATCCTGGGTGTGGATGGCAATAATAATCATCCTTTTAAAACTTGCCTATCAAGCCAAAGACAACCTATGAAAAATTATTGTCAAAATTTTTATTGAAAATCATTACATTATAAAGGCGCTATAAGAAATAACTATCTCATTTTTTGGTAATCAACTTCATTTCAGCCTATCTTTGCGACCCCAAAAACAGCTATTAGCAAGATGCATTTAGCTTTACCGCGGGCACTCATTGAGGGATGGCTCAATAGTGAATTTTATAACTTGTTATCAGCCTCAATCAAAAAAGTTGATAACTCAAAGACTGAATGATGAGCAAACTACATTTTACAACAAAACATGCGAATGCGGCTACCATACAACGTGACTGGTAT
>DASXOT010000213.1:0-5335 GCA_036494065.1 Chitinophagaceae bacterium | reverse complement strand
GTGATTGGCCTGCAGCCATAGTCGACAGATTGGTGAGTTGCATGGTTTCGCCTGTAGCAATATCCCATGCATACAGGTTCTGATCGCTTGTAAAAACAATCTTTCTATTGTCGAAAGAAAACACAGGGTTGCTTTCTTCTTCTGTCGTTTGAACAATGCGTTTTGTTTTTCCTGTTAGAACATCTTTTAAAAAAATATCGCCACCCTTTTCGTAAACAAAAGCGGTTCTCGTTTCGTTCCATACAATATTAGTCGAGGTATTCAGATTCCTTTTTTGTTCAACAGTCAGTTTTGTGGGATGATGATCTTTCAACGTTACAGAATAGAGAGAATCCGCAGGTGCATTGTCAGGGTTCCAATCAAAATACAAGTGTTGGCCATCATCACTCCATTGAACATTTGACGGGGAGGTGCCAATCCATTTTGGGTTTCTCATGATTTTTTCGACAGTCAGTTTTCCTAAACTTTGTTGAGCGAATAATGCTGCGGAAATGAATGACAGGAGTACAACACCAATCCATTTTTGCATAATAGCAGTTTAAGGAATAAATATAAGGTAAATGCTGAGAGGCAGGATGCCAGGCGCAAAAGGGATAAGATAAGAAGTATACGGTATAGGGTGAGTCCGCGGCCGCGGACTCACGTCTCATGGTCATTAAACTATTTCTTTGAAGAATCTTTTTTGCGTTTGCTGCTGTCTTTAATATTTGTAATGATCTGTTGGGTCTTTCCTTCTACAGTGGGCACATTTTTCTGTGGTTGTGGTCCATACGTCTGATCGATTTCATCAAGTATTCTTGTCAGCACATCGTTATTGCCTGCTTCGTTGACGAGGCCAGTGTAAAGATCTTCCCTATTGTCTCTTAGGTAAGCATAATAAGCCGACTGTTGCTGCAAATCGATTTTAATGGCCTGCTCAACTTTTTTTGCCAGTGCCATATCTCCCGCTTTATAAGCTGCTTCGAGATAAAGCAGGCCTTGCAAATCATGATCATTTCCACGCGCGATCATGGCATAAGGCAAATCTTTACTGTCAATAATGCTTTCACATTTATTCAATATTTTCAGCGCCTCATCTTTTTTTCCAATTCCGGCCAGGTTGCCGGCTGTTTCAGCAAATGCGCTTCGAATGTTCAACGCATGCCGCCTGTTTTCTTCATCAAAATAAGCGCCCTTTCCACTGGAAAAAGTGAATTTTTGTCCAACATTTTTAGCTGCCGTATCGGTATTCATATCCTTCAATAAAAAGCTTGCATACCGGTTAATGATCCATTTATCCTGCGGCCGCTCTGTTTTAACCGGAACAAGCCGATATGTAAGGCCGTCTTTACGCAAGTAGTCACCAAAACCGAGATTATCATAGAACGCAGTAAAGTAAATAGGACGTTTCCATTTATTGGCCGCAATGATATTCAACATGGCCAGGTCATTTTTTTGAATGACCAGCCTGCTTCGTCCTTGCAGGGGTACCTCAAATTTCATTTCAGTCACGATCGAATCCGTAGGGTTAGCTGTTCCATTTCTTCGTACCAGCGAAGTGTCTACGGGCACAGTAAATTTTCTTTGGCTAAATGTGTCAGACCCTACGTACCGTTGCGTCTCATCATCGAGCACCGATTTGCCCCATACATTTTTTATTACATCGTAAAGATCATAATACTGGTCCTGTGATTTCGATGAATCCGGTACATACTGAATAGCATCGCGATTATGGCCCTCGATTTGATCGGGTGTCCAAATCAAATCAATGGGAGCGCCCTGATTTATTTTATACCTGAACTGGTTAATATACCAGTCAATTCCTAATAAGCTATTATTTACAATACGTATATCCGGCCTCACTCCTTCAACCTCCTGAGCATACCACAAGGGATAAGTATCATTATCACCAAATGTGAAAAGAATGGCGTTGGGTGCGCAACTTTCAAGATAGTCTTTTGCAATGTCACCCGTCAGTCGTTTTTTACTTCGGTCATGATCATCCCATTCCTGGTTGGCCATGATTAGTGGTGCAATGAAACAAATGGCTGCGGCGGCTATGTTGATTATTTTACGGTTTTGACCTGCAGAAGAAAGACTCCTGATGCCATATACCACGCCGGAAGTGAAAATTGCATAAAGCGCAGTGATCATTAATCCTACAATTAAAAACCCTTGTTTAGATAGCCAATCTTCACTCATGATAACGATCAGGAACGTAAGGATAGATCCCAATACTAGGACATTATTTAAAAGTTTTTTATTTTCTTTCTCACGGACCAATCTGAAGATCGCGGGCACAGCAAGCCCTGCCCATAGGGCAAAAACATAAAATGAACCCACGAAGGCGTAGTCCCTTTCTCTCGGCTGCAGACCGGGCATGTTGAGGTAAATATCAATGGCGATTCCTGTCATAAAGAAAAGCAGGAAGTTGACGATCCAATCTTTCCTGTCTCTTGAGAATTGATACACGCAACCGAGGATGCCAATCACAAAGGGAAGAAGGTATAATTTATTATGTGCTTTATTATGCAAACTACTCGCAGGGATTCTGCTTTGATCGCCCAGCATTTGGTTATCGATAAATGGAATACCTGTAATCCAATTGCCGTCCCTTACATTGCCCGATCCCTGCAGGTCATTTTGTTTTCCTGCAAAATTCCACATGAAATATCGCCAGTACATTACTCCTAGCTGGTAGGTAAAAAAGAAACGCATGTTATCCCCATAGGTCGGCGGATCATATGTAGTCACATTGCCCTGCTGATCCGTTTCAACAAGATTCAGCCAGTCGGCATAAAATCTCCTGTGCCCCTGCTCATCCGTCCCGTCCCATACTCTTGGAAATAATTGCATATCCTCATCCCTGTATTCGTATGTTCTTTCCCTGCCGATCGGAATGTATTTATCCTTGCCCTTGATATATTTCATATCGCTTTCCTTCGTAACCCAGTTTCCGGTATTCTCATCCTGTTTGGGTGCAGCCATATAATGCGGACCCCAAACAATTGGAGGCTCTCCATATTGCTCACGGCCAAGCAGACCAGCAAGACTCATTGGATTATCCACATTATACATGTCGATGGCAGGATTTGCATTAGAGCGGATCAGTGTAGTGAAGTAAGTTGAAAACCCCAGCAGGATGAATGCATAGCACCATACAATAAGTTTCAAAGCTTTTAAATTTCCTGGCTTAAACCTGTACGCAAGAAATCCGATCGCTCCTACCAGCAGGAATTTAAAAACACTTCCGGCTGTCGAGTCGCCCTTAGCGATGAAGGAGAAGAAGAATGTCACCAACATAGCGCCTACCCACAATGACATCTGTAATTTGGTGACTTTATTGGCCTTGAAGCGAAGGCCAACGATGATCAATACAGCAATGACAACGAAGTAAAATATAAACCCGGTAAAGAAACCAAGATGAAAATCATTTACGGCGTAAATATCGAAAATACCGGCTGCCTTAATCGAATATTGGATGAACACGATGAGCACCATCCAGGTCAATACTAAACTGATAACGAAAGCAGCAATGGCTCCCCATGTTTTGTATTTATACCGCCTGAAGTAATAGATCATCGTCATGGCAGGTATCGTAAGAAGGTTTAACAGGTGAACTCCAATGGACAAGCCCATCATGAAAAAGATAAAAATGATCCACCGATCGGCGCGGTTTCTTGCTGCAATATCATTGCCTGCACGTTCATCCGCATGTTCCCATTTCAGCATAGCCCAAAAGACAAGGCCTGTGAAAAAAGAAGACAAACCATATACTTCACCTTCAACCGCACTATACCAGAAAGAATCGCTAAAACAATAGGTCATAGAACCTACAACGCCGGCAGCCATCACGGTAAATATTTGGGTATTACTCATTTCCTCGCCCACCGTTACAAACATTTTGCGCGCGAAATGTGTGATGGTCCAGAAAAGAAAGAGAATCGTAAAACCGCTCGCCAGTGCACTCATCAGGTTCACGGCATGTGCGGCGGTGGCGGGATTATTTCCAAAAAGAATAATAAAAAAGCGTCCCAGTAATACAAATAAGGGAGCACCGGGAGGGTGAGGCATCTGCACTTTATAGCAACAGGACACGAATTCACCGCAATCCCAAAAACTACCAGCGGCTTCACGTGAAAGAACATATACGATACAAGCAATAATGCCTATTAGCCAGCCGGTAATATTGTTGACTTTTCTAAAATTCATAGTGATGTTGATTTGATCCCGACGGGGCGGGCAGGCAAAAATAGTGTTTCAAATGAAGATTTAACAGGCAGTTTGCAAAACAATTACTAAAAATGGTGAATGGGCAATCGTGAATTGAGATGGGTCAGCAGTCATTGGTCAGTTGTCATTGATTATTTGTCAGTGGTTCTTGGTCATTTGTCATTCTATAAAATTGATTAGGCTATTATTCACTATTGACGATTGACAATTCCCCATTCACAACAGAATGTCTGCGACCTCACTCCACGAGCCCACTCGTCTATGCCTGTTACTATTTAATCGGAGATTATGCGGTTGGGAGAACAAAATAGTATGACCCTTGAATGGATCCAGGTTCTTAAAATGGTCATCGATCATGATATCCGCTTCAACGATTGTTTTCGATCCGCAAAAAACCATCTGTTTCCAGGTTATGAACGGAAAATGCTCGTCGAGCCATTCATATTTTTCAAAAAGGCTTTGAGGAAATTCAGTAGCGGCGGAAACGATGAAGACGTCGTATTGTTTATTGAGTTCCGAAAGCACGTCAAAACTGCCTTTCATTACGGGTGCGGTTCTGAAAAAGCTTTTAGTCCGCACATATTCCTGCGCGCGCGGAAATGCGACTGATTCGGGCTTACCGATTATCTCATTAGGGTTTCGTCTTTTGCCAAAATCCTTTTCATCAAACCGGAAAAACTGTTCCGTTGTGTCGGCGATTACGCCATCCATGTCTACTACGATTCGCTCCATTTATGAATTACGGGTTATGAGTTTGATTTTGCCTGTTTGATCTTAATTTTTACTTTCTTCATTAACTGGCCCATTGCCTTCCCAATACTTCTGGTTCCAAAGAAAGTGACTCAGCCAGAACTTCGGAAATAAATTTTACTCGCTTCACAAATAGAATTTTGTTGCGTATCTCTCCACACGAACCCTTTGAAATGCGGAGAAAACGGTAAAAATCTGGCCCTTTGTTGTATTCAAATCCTTCAGCAATATTGTCTGAAATTAAGATAGCAGCCCTTTTAAATTGATCTTTTATACTGAAGTCGCTTTTAATGTATCGATTTTTCTCAGCAGGGGTATAAATTTTGACAGCGATGTCGTGGGCTTTCTGCCAGATCATCAAATCGTCGAAACA
>DASXOT010000212.1:0-5497 GCA_036494065.1 Chitinophagaceae bacterium | reverse complement strand
AACCCTCATTGATGCGATTGATGATATCGGGCCGTACCCAATATTTTACACGTTCACCAATTTGACTTTTTCGAACTACCATCGTTACTTCAGCACCTTTACGCCAGGTCTCCAAAGCTGCATCTACGGCGGAGTTGCTGGCGCCTACTACCAGTACTTTTTGAAATGCATAAAAATGGGGGTCTTTGTAATAGTGAGCTACTTTAGGTAATTCCTCGCCCGGTATATTCAACTTGTACGGGATATCATAAAATCCGGTCGCTATGACAATGTAGTCGGAAGTATATTTATTCTTGTTGGTAATTACTTCAAACATTTCTTTTTTCTCATCCCTTGCTTTTTGCAACTTGATCTCAGTTACTTCTTCAAAAAGATGAATTTTTATATGTCTTGAAACTGCCACCCGCCGATAATATTCGAGCGCTTCGGGTCGAGTCGGTTTTGGATTGTTGGAAACAAAAGGAATTCCTCCAATCTCCAATCTTTCGGATGTTGAAAAAAAGGTCATGTTCATTGGATAATTGTACAATGAATTAACGAGAGCTCCTTTTTCAATGATCAGGTAATCGATATCAGCTTTCTGTGCTTGTAGTGCGCAGGCAAGTCCGATTGGCCCTCCGCCAATAATTATAATTGGATGATGATTTGTTGCCATAGTGACAAAGATACGAGTAGTGGTCAGGCCGCTATAGCAGCCTGACACGATCAACTCCCCGGTTAGGTTTTATCCTGCTTCTCACATATTTTTGCCTCCCGAAATTAAATTCAAAAAAGAATGGCAAGACAAATTGCATATCGTGAAGCTTTGCGTGAAGCTATGGTCGAAGAAATGAGAAGGGATGAACGGGTTTTTTTGATGGGTGAGGAAGTAGCAGAATACAATGGCGCCTACAAAGTAAGCCAGGGCATGCTGGCGGAATTTGGACCCAAACGAGTAATTGATACTCCAATTTCCGAGCTTGGTTTCACAGCAGTTGGCGTTGGGGCTGCACAAAATGGGCTTCGCCCCATCATTGAATTTATGACCTGGAATTTCGCCAATCTTGCGCTTGACCAAATCCTTAACACTGCTTCGAAAATGCTGGCGATGAGCGGCGGCCAGGTATCATGTCCTATAGTATTTCGCGGACCCAATGGATCAGCGGGGCAACTGGGAGCGCAACACTCTACTGCCTATGAAAACATATATGCCAACATCCCCGGCCTCAAGGTCGTTTCTCCAAGCAATGGTTATGATGCCAAAGGGTTACTGAAACAAGCGATCCGGTATGAGGAAGATCCTGTTTTATTCATGGAAAGCGAAGTGTCTTACGGCGATAAATCAGAAATCCCGGAAGAGGAATATTACATAGAATTGGGGAAGGCCGACGTAAAACGGGAAGGAACTGATGTGACAATTGTCTCTTTTAATAAGATGATGAAAGTAGCAATGGGGGCCGCCGCAGAACTTGAAAAAGAGAATGTCAGCGCAGAAGTTATTGATCTAAGAACTATCCGGCCGCTTGATTGGAAAACAATCTTAGAAAGCATTAAGAAGACCAATCGACTGGTGATCGTCGAAGAACAGTGGCCGTTTGCCTCTATTTCCTCGGAGATAACCTACCAGATTCAAAAAGAAGGCTTCGATTATCTTGACGCGCCTATCAGGCGGATCACCGCTGCAGATGCTCCATTGCATTACGCACCGAATCTCGTTGCAGCAGCATTACCTGATGTACCCAAAACCGTCAAACTTGTAAAAGAGGTGATGTATTTAAACAAATAAATAAGTCTCACCACATACTTGAAACCCGGAATTTTCCGGGTTTTAGTTTTCTACATGGTGTTAACAAGATTTATGAAAGATGTGTGCAACGTTTCGGTAATAAACCACATCTTTGTTACGGTTTTTCATAGGATATTGGATTTTATTCGAGGCTGGATTTCTATCCCGGCCTCTTTTTTTTTGATATCTCATTCAAAACACCTGGCCTCGCTGATATGATAAGAGTACATTCCCAATTTTTGCGAGCCTCATCTCAAACTCACCGAATTCCAGACATAACTCTTTTCGGCTATTTTTGCACACTAAACAAAATTGTCTTAAGCAATGGCAGAAATACTGATCATCGATGACGAAAAATCAATCAGGAAAACCCTTGGCGAAATTCTTTCTTTCGAAGGGTATAAGATTGAAGAGGCTTCCGACGGCGAAGAAGGATTGAAGAAATTTAAAGACAAGAACTACGACGTGGTCTTATGCGATATAAAAATGCCAAAGATCGATGGCATTGAATTTTTGCAAAAAGCGGGTGAGAGCAACCCCGATGTACCCATTATTATGATCTCCGGCCATGGCAATATAGAAACAGCCGTAGAGGCGGTAAAAACGGGAGCCTATGATTATATTTCCAAACCTCCCGATCTGAACCGGTTATTGATTACTATTCGCAATGCGATGGATAAAAGTAATCTAGTCTCCGAAGCAAAAGTGCTGAAGAAAAAAGCGAATAAGGTGCAGGACATGATTGGCCATTCATTACCGATTGTCAAGATCAAAGAAACTATCGATAAAGTAGCGCCGACAGAAGCCCGGGTAATGATTACTGGTGACAATGGTGTTGGAAAAGAATTGGTGGCAAGATGGATACACGAAAAAAGTAACCGCGCCAGTGGTCCGTTGGTTGAAGTGAATTGTGCGGCGATTCCGAGTGAATTGATTGAGAGTGAACTTTTCGGTCATGAAAAAGGCTCATTTACTTCGGCTATCAAACAAAGGATTGGGAAATTTGAACAGGCAAACGGGGGCACTCTTTTCCTCGATGAAATTGGTGACATGAGCTTGAATGCACAGGCAAAAGTATTAAGAGCGTTACAGGAAGGAAAGATCACACGGGTTGGAGCAGATAAAGACATCAACGTGGACGTACGTGTAATTGCAGCTACCAACAAGGATCTATTAAAAGAGGTAGATGCGAAAACATTTCGACTTGATCTTTACCACCGGCTCAGTGTAATCATAATACATGTTCCTTCTCTAAACGAAAGGAGAGATGATATTTCCCCGCTGGTGGATCAGTTTCTAACTGATATCTGTGCTGACTATGGCATTGCAAAAAAAACAATCGATGATGAATCGTTGAATCTGTTGGAGAACTATGACTGGACGGGCAACATTCGTGAATTAAGAAATGTAGTAGAACGACTTGTTATTCTTTCAGGCAAAGCCATCACTACTGAAGATGTGAAGAACTACGTGATTCCTAAATGAGTGATGAGTGATTAGTTGCCAGTCGTGAGTCGCGAGACTCATTACTCATAATAGTAGCTTTCCCTGTGAACTCATAACAAAACTTTGCGGTGATAAATTTTGGTTCGCCAATTAATGTAATAAATTTGCCCGCTTAAACTTAGGATATGCCTTTACACGATTTGATGGTCATTTACCTGATCCAGGTCCTTCTTGTGTTTTTACCTTCTTTTGGCCTCATAAGGTTATTTGAGAAGGCAAACGTACCTGGTTGGAAGGCATTTATTCCTTTTTATAATACATGGATTATGGAAACACTTGCCGATCGCCCGAAGCACTGGGTTTTCTGGCAATTTATTCCCGTGGTTGGCTGGTTCATTACACCCGGAATTTTTATTGAGTTTGTGAAGTTGTTCGGGAAATTTTCTGTAGGATCGCACATACTGGCCTCCTTACTCGCGCCATTGTATTTTCCTTATCTCGCTTACTATAAGGACGTAAAATATATCGGTCCTGAAGCGGTGAAGAAACACAAAAAAACTGCGGCGAGAGAATGGTTTGATGCTGCCATCTTCGCCATTGTCGCTGCCACTTTGATCCGCACATTTATTTTTGAAGCATATACAATTCCTTCTGCTTCCATGGAAAAGACTTTGCTGGTAAATGATTTTCTTTTTGTCAGCAAATTGAGTTATGGACCCAGGTTGCCGAATACGCCCTTGTCTATTCCCTTTATTCATAACTACATTCCCGGTACAAGTTGGAAATCGTACGTTCAATGGATAAAACTTCCTTACATACGCTGGTGGCCTACTCCCGTAAAAAGAAATGATGACGTAGTGTTCAATTTTCCCGAAGGAGATACAGTCATTAATAAAACAGATTTCCAGTCAGAAACTCTGTATTATGATATTGAACGGAGAGCGGCACGGGGCTCCGCAGATGATCAATCTATTTTGAATGACAGGGAAGATTATCCGCTTGCCATTCATCCCGTTGATAAAACAGACAATTATATTAAAAGGTGTGTGGGCATTCCAGGTGATTCGTTACAAATTGTAAATGGAATTCTATATGTCAATAACCAACCTGCTTTTGTGTCTCCAACCTCAGCGACATTTTATGAATTTAGGACAAATAATGTGATGATTGATGAAGATCAATTGCGCGACGCCGGCATTAAACTAAACCAGGATGATTTAAGAGATCCGGACTTTGCGCCCGAAGTGGGATACAATTACCGGATCAATATCACGCCTGTTGAACTTGAAAAATTAAAAAAAATACCCGGAGTTATCGTTAGCTCGATTTCGAGAATGATTGACTCTACAAGCGAAGTGTTTCCCTATGATTCTACATTCAGATGGTCGATCGATAACTATGGTAAAATATGGATACCTAAAAAAGGCGCTCAAATTCCGCTGACTCCACAGAATGTGGTTTTGTATAAACGTTGTATCAATGTCTATGAAGGAAACAGTTGGGAGCAAAGAGACGGAAAGATTTTTATCGACGGCAAAGAAGCCACTACGTACACTTTCAAAATGAACTACTACTGGATGATGGGTGATAACAGGCATAAGTCCCAGGATTCAAGGCTTTGGGGTTTTGTGCCCGAAGATCATATTGTCGGAAAAGCCGCCATTATCTGGTTTAGCTGGGAACACGGCCCAAGGTGGAACCGACTGTTCAAGATGGTTAAATAAGGATAACGAGGCGTAAGACAATTGGGAAATTTGTATTCAATTTCAAAACCCGCCTGTCGTCGGCAGGTTTCCCAATCCCGATGTATATCGGGCAAAATTTCAAAATGTCACCATCGTGACCAACGTAAAAGTCAGTTATTATCTATGCAACAGCGAAAGATCGAAATTCCCATTGAAGTTTACACAAGCAGCGATGAGTTAGATGAAGACGACCGTCAACTGCTGGAGACAGCGCGAAATATCACCAGGAATGCTTATGCCCCGTACTCAAATTTTTATGTGGGAGCTGCCGCAAAACTTTCTAATGGAGAAGTCGTTACCGGAACCAATCAGGAAAATGCTTCATTCCCTGTAGGAATTTGCGCCGAACGAGTTCTATTGAGTGCGGCATCTTCTTTTTATCCGGCAGTGCCGGTAAAAACGATGGCCGTTAGTTATCAAAGCAATACTATCAATAGCGATCATCCCATTTCTCCATGTGGTATGTGCCGGCAAGTGTTACAGGAATTCGAGGGAAGATCTGGCAACGATATCCGTTTAATACTGGGAGGAATGAAGGGTG
>DASXOT010000211.1:0-6698 GCA_036494065.1 Chitinophagaceae bacterium | reverse complement strand
ATTAGCGTCCCATCCGTGCAAACCCATTAGCGTTTATTAGCGTGGACACCATTAGCGTCAATTAGTGTAAACACTGTTCTTCACATCGTGATAAAACAAAAATGTCCATTTCTCTTTTTCTCCCCGCTCCCACCACTCTTTTCTTAACTCCATGGCTTTTCTTCCATTGTAGTCATATTTGGCAACAAAACGATGTTTCATTTGCTGAAGCTGGGGCGCATCATCGGCGCCAAAAAAGATTGTCTGTGCTCCCTCCGTTATCCAAAATACCTGGTGATTAGGGGAGTGTGCTGATGTTACTTCAAAAGAAATATAATCCTCGATTGTTCCTTTGTCTTCATTCAACAGCACCACCTGCGGTGATCCCTTTAAAATCTCAAGCTCTTCTTTGATAAAAGAAGGAAATCCTTTTTGAAAAGCGGAATTCAATTCACGTTCCTGCAAATAGTATTTTGCATTCGTAAAGCTCAGCTTCCGGCTCCCTGTAGCGAAATCTTCTTCACTAATTCCTCCTGCATGATCTTTATGCAAATGACTCAGTAAGACTTTTGTAACATCGGATGGCTTGATACCATGATCCACCAGGTTCTGGTGCAGTTGTAACACATTGTTCTTTTTAAATCCTAATCCTGTGTCCAGCAGGAGAACATCTTTAGAAGTAGTAATTACAAAAGGTTGTATTTCTACCAGTAGACTTCCAATAGGCCTTTGTTGCAGTTTGTCTTCCTGTTGATCGAATGGAACAAAAAGCTTTGTCTTATCAACTGTGAATGTGCCTTCGCTAAGTGGAATGATTTTCATTTTGGAATTTTGAAATTTTTAAATTTCGAAATTTGGGATCGGCTGAACAGTTGCTGGCTTCAATTTACTGGTACAATTTCTCAATTTCAAAATTCCACATTTCTAAATTATCTCAGCACCATCTGCCGATCTGCATCTAACCTAATAAGAATAAAAAGCATAATGGTAAATGTTAGCAGGGAAGTTCCACCATAACTGATAAATGGCAACGGAATGCCAATAACAGGCGCGAGCCCAACCGCCATACCTATATTAATAACCATGTGAAAAAAGAAAACAGCGGCTACTCCATAAGCATAGCAACGGCTAAATACACTTCGCTGTCGTTCAGCCATTGTAATTATTCTGAAAAGTAAAAGGATATAAACGCCAAGCAGACCGACCGAACCTGCAAAGCCAAATCCCTCACCAATCGTATCAAAAATGAAATCTGTCCGCTGCTCAGGAACAAAACCGTATCTCGTTTGCGTGCTTCTCAATAGCCCCTTGCCTGTCAAACCGCCGCTGCCAATTGCAATCTTTGATTGTTTTACATTATAATCTGTGTCCTGTTTCTTGGGTTTCTTTACGCCAAGTTCCGATTGATGAGCGGCGGTATATTCGGGTGGTACTTCTTTACCTACTGTGCTGTAAATTCTTTCGACCTGGTACAGTTTAAGAATGTGTTTAAAAATAAAAGGAACGCCAAATCTTTGTATGCCCACACACACAAACCAAAGAACGATCACATTGAATAAAATAAATCTTCTACGACGTATTTGCCGGCGCATAAAATAGATAGAGGCAGCGGCAATCACAGTAAGAATGAGCGCCAATGTATTTTTTTCCAAAAGTAAAGTTGCCACTACGAGTGTGCCGAGGGAGAAGCCGACTACAAGAATAGTGGAAGGAAGACCCTCCCGATACATCACAATAAAAAAAGAAAAATAAACTAAAGCAAGACCCGTTTCACTTTGCATCAATGTGAGGACTGCGGGGAATAAAACAATACAAGCGGCTATTAATTGCGAACGGATCTTGGTAAAATCAATATCGGCCTGCGATAGATATTTCGCCAAAGTCAGCGACACGCAGATCTTACAAAATTCGGCCGGTTGAAACTGAAATCCTCCAAAGCGAATAATCGACTCTGTGCCCTTTACCCTTGAGTGAAAGGGGAACACCAGCAATAGGAGAAAAATGCCGAATGCATACCACAGGTTTGCGGTAGCAGTAAAAAATTTACTGTCGGTAAGAAGAATAAAAATGGCTATGATGGCTGAAGCAACAAAAAAATAGAACTGCTTGCTGTAGTCTGTTTTAAACCCCAAAAAACTTTGAACAATTGGATCGCCTTCTTTGTACGTAACGGCGAAGATGGCTGTAATGCCTACTCCCACTAACAGCAAATAAATCCAGGCAAGGGTCCAGTCAATTCCTTTTGATATAGCAGGGTTGCGTTCGTTCATGAATGTGTTATCAGGTTCTTCTTCCGATGGTTTTTATCATCAATAATAGCTAAAGCCGATGGTACAATTATTTTCTTTTTCTTCGGAAGCGGTAAGGGGTCGCTGCCATACATTGAGTAGTCAATCTTTTCAAAAGTATATTTATCAATATAGCTGCTATCATCTGTCATTTTGAAGCGCTCAAAAGCACGAATCGAATCGGCTTTATATTGTTCCCTGGTAAGATAAGAAGGCATCAGGTTAGCGGCAGCTATTCTCTCAACTTCTTTTTGCCGATCGGCTCTCAATGAATCCGTAAGATATTTTTCAACCATCAGGTAAGCCATAGGACCAGCCCACGTGGCTCCGAAGCCTCCATTTTCAATGATCACAGAAACAGCAATCTTTGGATTTTCCCTTGGTGCAAAACAAACAAATAAAGAATGGTCTTTTAATTCAACAACTTTTTTATCAATCACTCTTTTATTTTGAGCAGTTCCTGTTTTGGCGCAAATATTTATACCAGGAATTTTTGGAATATCCCTCGCCGTGCCGATCTCTGTAACATCTTCCATTCCACTGATCACCACTTCATACGATTCATCAGGGATATGAGTTAACACATTATGCCTCTTTCTGAATTTGTTCACTAAAGCAGTATCTCCCTCTATCTCATCATCGATCGACTTAACAAAATGCGGAAGATAATAATAGCCCTTATTGGCCACAATGCAAATGGCATTGACTATTTGCAAAGGCGTTACCGTCATTTTATCCTGCCCGATACCCAAACCACCACCCGTCATGGTGCAGGAATTCCACTGACCATGATATTCCTTGTCATAAGCCGTTGTATCAGGGATATTTCCTCCATTTTCATTGGGAATATCAATGCCTAATTTGTGTCCATATCCAAACGCGGTGCAATATTCCTTCCATTTTGTCAAGCCAATTCTTGGATTATGATATTTAGGATTATCGATCGTCTTACGAATGGTACTGCTGAAAAATGAATTACAGGAATGCGCCACAGCTAAGCGAAGATTGGCTGCATGGCCCGGAGCTTTCTCAAGACATTTTACCGGCCGTGCACATTCGGTGTATGCGCCGCGGCAAGGATAACCACTCGCTGGAGTAATTATTCCTTCATCGAGGCCAATCAGAGCGCCTAATGGCTTGTAGGTAGACCCCGCAGGATATTGCCCTTTAATCGCCCTGTTATACAAAGGGCTACTCACGTCCAGCAACATCTTACTATAATTTTTCTGTTTGCTGGGCCCTGTAAGATCATTAGGATTGTAATCCGGCGCCGATGCCATCGCCAATATACCTCCGGTTTTCGGTTCAATGGCTACGATCGCCCCCACTTTATTTGTCAATAATTTTTCTGCCAGTTGCTGAAGGTCTATATCTAAGTATGTTCTGAGATTTCTTCCGGCTAATGCAGCGGTATCAAAAACCCCGCTTTGATAGTGGCCGACAAGGCGGTTAAAATTATCCTTGATCCAAAGCTCAGTTCCTTTTTCACCTCTTAATGCTCTTTCATAATACTGTTCCAGGCCTGTTCTGCCTGCATAATCTCCGGATTCATAAAAACCATTTGAACGGTTGATGATAGAGGTATCGACTTCATTGATGTACCCAAGAATGTGCGCCGCCGCTGCATAAGGATATGAGCGTACAGGACGAGGTTGTAAAAAAAATCCATTACTGAATCGCCAGATGTTTTCTTCCATCCTGGCGTATTTCTGCGGTGTGAGCAATTCTTCAAATATCGAGGGACGAAATGACCTGTTCTTTACGATGGCATTTTTTATCCTTTTGTTGAATTCCGCTGTATCGATTTCCATTAGTTGGCAGAAATAAGCCGTGTCGATCCCTTTTATTTCCGATGGTGTCACCATCAGGTCAAACATCAATGTATTGTTCAGGATTGCCCTGTTTTTACGATCGAAAATGATTCCCCTGGAGGGATAAATTCGTTTGGCGAATATGGCGTTAATATCAGCCTGTCGCTTATATTCACTGGAGATAACCTGCAAATGAAATATCTGCGCGAGCAACACGATGAATGTGGCTAAAAAAATAACGCGGATGATGCGACTCCTGGACTGGTTAAACACGGGCATAGATCAAAGAAAAATACATTTTAATAAAATCTTTTCAAAGCTACAATGCAAAAAATCTTTTTCGCTGTTCGGCGAAGGAATTGTGAAGATTTTTACGCAGTATTTGTTCTGTATCTCAACTTGCGGGGAAATAGTAATTCGGTCGTAAATATGAGTAACATACTAATAGCGGTTGTAGCAACAAGTTTGATCAGGAAAGTTAAAAGGCTTCCAAATGAAAGCCATTCTAAAAACAGCAGATATCCATGGTGAAAGATCGTAAGAATCAGCACGTATATCCCGTAAGGTGTCCAACCAAGCGTACGAATGGAAGGTTCGCGATAATTGAATTCCGAACTGTCTTTTGGTAACAGGATATTAATAATAAATGGGCGGATATATGCTATCAGCACGCAAGCTGCCGCGTGCAATCCGGGTGTTTGCGTAAAATAATCTAATGAAAGGCCTGTTAAAAAACCAATGACCAGCAGCGCAAAACGCGAAGTAGAAAATGGAAGCCAAAGAATAAATAAATAATAGAGATATGGTGTTATGAACCGGTGCAGGTGGGGTATTTTAAATAACACATAGACCTGCACCAGGATAAAAATTGCAAACCGGATAATATTTTTTAAAAGATCACTCACTTGCCCTGCTTTTTTACTTCGTCAATTTTTTTTCGCGTATCTCTGTCTAATTTTTCCTGTTCGTCATTTTGAAGGTTTTCTACCACAAAGACATGCTGAAGGTTTTCGAAATTGGTGGCCGTTTTTATCTTCAAAATATAAAAGCTGGTTGAATTATCTTTTACGATTGATTCTACCGTTCCGATCATTTTCAGCGGCGGAAAACTCAGGGAATAAGTTCCTGTCAATACCGTATCGCCCCTGGCAATGGTATCGCTTTTCGGAACGCCCGACATCGTGAGATATAAAGGGTTTTTTCCATCCCAGCTGATGGTACCCGAGTTACCACTTTTCTTCATTATTGCATTTACATTGTTCTTTACATGAAGAAGACTCATGACCTGGCTGAAATTCTCGCTTGTATTTACTACGATACCGACAAGATTGAGGTCCGAATTAAGCACACCCATATTATCCTTTATTCCCTGTTTCGAGCCACGATTGATCTGGATGTAATTTCTCTCAGAATTCACCGAATTGCTTACCACCTGCGCGTCACGCCACAAATAGCGGCGGCGATGTCCTAGCGTATCATAAGGGATTGAATCCTGTTCAAATTTTGTGAGCGTATCCGGATTCAGGAAATTTCCTTTTAATAAATTCATCAAAGAATCATTCAAATGATGGATGCGATTACTTTCCTGGTTGAGGTGAAAATAATTATCAACTTTAGAATATTTTGAATTCATCCATCCAGTCAGTTCATTGGCCATGCCTAATCCCACAGCGCGATGGTATTTATTGTAGCGGAACAAGAAAGAAAGAGCCAGCACCTGGAAGGCCAGGAAGGCAAAAAAAGTGAAATATCGACCAATGAAAAGAAAAATGTTACGCAATGCTCAAATTTGAGATTATAATACGTAGTACGACAATGTTAACGAATGTATTTTGCGCTTCGTATTTCGTAGTTATATTTTAACGCATTACAAACGGATAGCGGTCATAATTTTTTAGAGCAATTCCGGTGCCCCGCACAACACTTTTCAGAGGATCGTCTGCCACGTGCACCGGCAACTTAATTTTTTGGCTTAGCCTCTTATCAAGGCCACGAAGCAAAGCACCTCCGCCGGTAAGATACAGGCCCCGGCGATAAATATCGGCGGCCAGCTCAGGGGGAGTTTGTTCCAGCGCTTTCAAGATGGCTTCTTCGATTTTGAAAATGCTTTTATCCAGGGCTTCAGCGATTTCCTGGAAGCTGACCATGATCTGTTTAGGAATACCCGTCACAAGGTCGCGGCCGTTCACAGGAATATCGTCAGGCGGACTATCCAGATCTTTCATGGCAGCTCCAATTTGTATTTTTATTTGTTCCGAAGTTCGCTCGCCGATTAATAAACTATGATATCGGCGCAAAGCTTCCATAATATCGGCGGTAAATTCGTCCCCTGCAATACGAATCGACTGATCACATACGATTCCGGCGAGGGCGATTACAGTAATCCCGGTAGTTCCTCCGCCTATATCGATGATCATATTCCCAACGGGTTCTTCTACATCAATGCCAATACCCAGGGCTGCTGCCATGGGCTCATGAATCAAATAAACTTCTTTTGCACCTGCCTGTTCGGCACTATCGCGAACAGCTCGTTTCTCTACTTCGGTAATGGAGGAGGGAATACAGATCATCATTCTCCAGCTTGGTGGAAAGAGAGGCTTTTTGGGATAGATCATCTTGA
>DASXOT010000210.1:0-4849 GCA_036494065.1 Chitinophagaceae bacterium | reverse complement strand
TTCCATCCATTTCGGAAAAAAAACAATAACCCCGATAAGAGCTTACCTGGGTTTTATAATAATACATGAAAGAATCCAACTGGTAGCGCAAGTTATACCCGAGAGCTTTGTTTACAATGACAATGGGGTCGGTAGCAAGCACTTTAAGTTTGTCGCTTTTCTTGTAATAATAAAAATGAACCGCGTCAGGATTCTGTAAGGTGCATTGACTTGCGAAAGGAGTAGCCCCAATAAAATTTTCCAGGAAAAATTTACCATACTTATCCCAACCATCTGCTACTTCATTGCTGCTTTTAATAATCACTTCCTGCATTGATTTCTCCTCTTTGACCATTTGAATTTGCAGTGGAGTGTTATCATTGCTGGTTATGCGAATCTCCCTTGTTTGATACCCGGTAAATGACACGATCAATTCATATCCACCAGATTTCAAAGGCAGTGAAAACTCACCCTGTTTATCCGTAGTGGTGCCCGAAGTAGTATTTTGACAAAAGACCGAAGCCCCATATAACGGTTCCATTGAAGTGGAATCGACAACCTTGCCAGTGACCGTAAACTGGCCAAAAGCACCAGGAGCAAAAAATAAACTAAGAAGGATAAAAAATAAATGACAGCTTTTCATAGTTAAAAATTACTCTTTTAAAGATACATTTCTTAAAACAATGCCTATGCCTGATTTATTGTTTGAAGATATTTTTTACAGGCTTTTTGTATACTTTCCTGCAAAGGTGTGAAGGAAAATCCCGGCAGGGCGGCGAGTAATTTATCGTTGCTGAAAAACGTATGGCTTTGGGCCACTCTTGCGCTTTCCTTTGTCAGTAAAGGCTTTTTACCGGAAAAAAACCCTTTGATCCCCTCCATTTTCCAGGCGAGGTAACCCAGAAAGGGAGTCGCTTTGTGTTTGGGGTGTCTTTTATGAAAGCCATCTGCGATTGTGTTAAACAGTTGTTGAAAATTCCAGTTATCCCCATTAACGATAAATCGCTCTTTAGGTATATCGCTCTCCATCAGCAATACGATAACTCTTGCAAGATCTTGCACATCAACAAAGCCATTAACACCAGTTGTATACCATGGAAATTCATCATAAATGGTTTTGAAGATCCGGCAGCTCGAATTGTTCCAGTCTCCATAGCCCAGGACAGTACTCGGATTTACAATCACGGCACTCAGCCCTTCGCCAATTCCCCGCCACACTTCCATCTCTGCCCTATATTTGCTAATAGCATAAGGCGTATTATTTTTATCATCATCCCAATTTTTTTCTTCTGACACGTGGCTCTCTAGCTTGGTCCGTCCTAATGCAGCAATGGAACTGACATGAATCAGCCGGGGAATATTTTTTTCAATCATTGTGTTCACAATGTTAGCAGTACCCTGAATGTTTACCTGGTACATCTGATTTTTATCGCTCTTGTGAAACGAGATCATACCAGCGGAATGAATGACAATATCAATATTGCACATCGATTCTTCCAACGAAACAAGGTCAAGTATGTCTCCCTCGATCCATTCAATGCTGTTAAAAATTTCAGTGGGAATAAAAAACGGAAGATTACTGCCAGTTCGGCGAAGGGCGCGAACTGAATAATTTTTTTCAACCAATTCTTTAATAATATAGGAACCTATAAAACCTGTACCGCCGGTTACCAGAACCTTACCACCTTTTCCTGTTAGTGAGTTTTCAACACTCATTGATTCTCAATTAGCCTTTTGCTGATTATATTCATAATACCCTTTCCCTGATTTTTTTCCCAACTCCCCGTGTTCAACTTTTTCCTTTTGAATAAATGAAGGCAGCAGCCGTTCTGGTCTATTTAATTGTTCATATACAGTTGTACTTACAGAATAGTTGATATCATTACCGATAAGGTCCATCAATCTGAATGGACCCATTTTGAAACCACTTGCCTCGAGCAGCCTGTCTACTTTCTCAAAATTTACCATTCCCTCTTCAGCCAGGCGGAGCGACTCAATATAAAATGGTCGCGCAACACGATTAACGATAAAGCCCGGAGAATCTTTACAAACAACAGGGATCTTTCCAAGTTGCCTGGCAAACGCAATGATCTTGCTTATTACCTCGTCCGTCGATCTTTCTGTTTTAACAATCTCAATCAATTTCATGACGGGTGCCGGATTAAAAAAATGCATGCCAATTATGCGCGCCGGCGCTAAAGTTTTATCCGCAATTGCCGATACTGAAAGTGAAGAGGTATTGGTAGCAAAGATGCTTTTTTCATCATTGACTCTTGCCAACTGGTTAAACAAGTCAATTTTGGCTTCGACATTTTCAATTATGGCTTCGATAATAACATCGCCGATACACTCGTCTACCTTATTTACAAACCTGATCCGATAAAAAATTTTATCTTTTTCACCAGTTGTTAATTTGTTTTTAGCCACAAGCCTTTGCAAGTTTTCTTCAATATTCTTTTTCGCCTTTTCCAGTACCTGGGAATTCAGTTCGTATAAAACAACATCAAAACCTGCAGCGGCCACCGCTTGTGCGATGCCGCTTCCCATTGTACCCGCGCCACCGATTACAACTGTATTGAAGCTCATACGTAAATAAATGTAAAGATAACATCGAAGATTGATTGGGTTTCCGGCAGTTTCTCTTATCTTTTGCGAATAATCAACGATATGGAACCTGCACAACCATCACAGTCTTCAATACCTGCATCGTCAACAGCTACAACGGCTTCGACCGGTCTGTTCGGAACTAAGATTCCGTCGACGACAGCATTTTTAATCGCCGTTCTATTGTTCTTTCTTCCTTTCGCTGAAATAAGATGCAATGGGGAGCCTTTGGCCAGCAACACAGGAGTTGGTATTGCCATAGGCACTGATTGGAGAGAAGTGGTGACCAAGAATATTTTTGGAGGCGGTTTTCATAGCAATTCCCGTGACAACTCGTTTGATGAAAGTGATAAGCGAAAACAAGACCCGAATAAATTTGCTATTGCAGCTCTTGGTCTCGGCATTGTAGGTCTATTGTTGGCTTTTGCAGCCCCGAAAGGAGGAGGTACCGCTGGAGTAGTAATTGGCATTTTGGCGGCTGTATCGCTTGTAGCAATGTTGTTTGATCTTAAATCAAAAATTAAGTCAGAAAATTCATTAAAATCATCCGACCTAAATGTAGATGCATCAGTAGGTGTGACAGTAGATGGAACAATTGCCTTTTATTTTGCCATAATTCTTTTCATATTAGCCGCGGTGTTTAGCTGGCAGCGAAGTAAAACGAGTACTTGAGTGCAGTTTAACAAAAATGAAAGTCAGCATCAATTTATATCGCGGAAGTGAACTGTCGTAAAAAACGCACATCGTTTTCGCTAAAGAGGCGAATATCATTGATGCCATATTTCAATAGAGCGGGTCGTTCAATGCCCATGCCGAATGCAAACCCCGTATATTTATCGGGATCTATGCTACAATTTTTCAAAACGTTGGGATGGACCATGCCACATCCGAGGATTTCGAGCCACCCTGTATGTTTGCACACGCTGCAACCTTCACCCTTACAAAGAGTACAACTGATATCCATTTCAGCACTGGGTTCCGTAAATGGAAAGTAAGAGGGGCGAAAGCGAACCTTTACATCACTCCCGTACATTTCTTTCACAAAAAAATAAAGTGTCTGTTTGAGATCAGCGAAAGAAACGTTTTCATCGATATATAAACCTTCTACCTGGTGAAAGAAACAATGACTTCTTGCACTAACCGTTTCGTTTCGATAAACACGACCGGGATAAATTCCCCTAATCGGCAATTTCCCTTTTTCCATTTCACGTATTTGCACATTGCTTGTATGTGTACGCAGGAGCCAGTCAGGATTTTGTTGAACGTAAAATGTATCCTGCATGTCCCTGGCTGGATGATACTCAGGCAGGTTGAGCGCGGTAAAATTATGCCAGTCATCTTCTATTTCCGGTCCATCAGCCACCGCAAAACCCAACCGTTGAAAAATAGAAACAATGCGATTTCTCATCAATGTAACCGGGTGCCTGGAACCGAGTGGCATAGGATCTCCAGGCAGAGTGAGATCAAGGTCTGATTCTTCTATCGCCGGCTGGGAGTTCGAAGTAACTTGTTTTAGGGCTTCATATTTACTTTCTGCCAGCAATTTGAATTCATTCAATACCTGCCCGAACTCTTTTTTTCGATCGGAAGGAACATTTTTCATTTCTCCCATCAGGCTTTTTACGATGCCTTTTGTGCCAAGCCATTTAATGCGAAATTCTTCAATTGACTTCGCATCGACTGCGGAAAATGAATTCAGTTCGTTTTTGTATTCTTCAATTTGCCCTACTAGTGGGTCCATAAGACGGCAAAGATAACAGAACTATGATTTTGCGGCTTTTCAATAATCCGTCCGGACTATTTTTCCACATAACCTTTGATTTGATACCCGCGTCCTCGCTTCTTTTCTCTGCAATCATGGTTCTTATTATATTGCACTATGTCCGATTATCTCAACATTTCAGATTTTCTTTCATCTGTTAATATTCACGAAATTTCACAGGAAGATTATAAGGAAGGCCAGGTTGGCCGGTCTATTTCCATTTATAGCATTGATAAGGATGGTAATCCTGAAGAGTTCCCCGACCTGGATGATGTACAAATAGTATTAATCGGCTGTGGTGAGCGAAGAGGCAGTGGCCTGATACATGGTCACAGCAAAGCTCCCGACCTGATTCGACGACAATTCTATTCGCTATATTACTGGCATACTGATGTAAAAATCGCTGATGCTGGCAATATCAGGGAAGGATCTCTTTTTACAGATTCCTATGCTGCGTTAAAAACCGTTATTCGCGAGTTGATCGAGGATAGAAAAACAGTGATC
>DASXOT010000209.1:0-3356 GCA_036494065.1 Chitinophagaceae bacterium | reverse complement strand
GAAATATCGCTTCTTTTCGTAAGTTGTCTTAGTTATACAATGATTTAATCCGGAAAGATTCAAATGCTGACAGAAATTTCGATTAGAAATTAATGCACAAAAAAGAAAAAACAATACACCTTTAAAGTTGATATTCATTTTTTATCAATTATTCTCAATTATTACCATTGTCTTTATTTCTCTGCTCTTCAGGATTGCTAGAGCGAAGTTGTTCCGGCGTATATCTTGCTCTATCTCTAACTTGATTAATAATATATCGAAGTTGGTTAAACAATAGGATATTGCCGCCATTGCTTCTGTATTTTGCATCGGGATTTTCGTAAGAATTCATAATATTTTTTAGAATTGTCTTTTTATTTGCTGCAGCAGGGTCTAATTGATTTAAATCCGGAACCAGATTCTTTTCTTCCTTACTTAATTCCCACGGATGTGCTAGTTTACCCGAATGGCCGGCTTCGTGCTGAGCAGTATTTTTAAAATCGTTCATTGGTACTTTTATTCCGTCCATTGTTACACCAATATTTGTTGTAAAAGCGTTGATAAAACCCCCAGTTATACCAGGTGTTTCATGCTTAATTCCGGCATCATCAGTTGAACCCAGCCACATCACATTTGTTTTTCTTTGACGCCTTCTGCTCAGATTTTCTTACGCTTTTTTTCTGAGGCCATTTCAATTCCTTCCTCGACGAGTCTCCTCGCTACGTTGAAGGCTTTGCCAACAAAAAGAAATTAAGAGGGACTCGTCGACGATCTAATGACTGTTTCAAATAAAAATCTCTTTTACATTGTTATGCCAAAGCAAGTCTGACTTATCTGGAACCCGCAGAAACCGCATAGACTCTGCATCTGATGCGATACAGTTACTTTCAGATACAGAACGTACCTGTCCGTATCTACCTTGTACTTTCAAAACATTAATAGCACAACTCAGCGACTACCTGTTTTATCACTCCTTAAGAAAATCGGGAGATGCCAGCTTCAGTTTCGACCCTAAGAACAATCCAGATATAATTGCAGATGATGAAAAGTAGTTTGTGTACCTTTTTCTCAATAGTTCTTTATAAAGATGGTGAATAAAATCGATCCTTACGCCTGATCCGGTTTCAATGACCTGACGATGGGCCACGGCATCTAATTTCCAACTGCCGCCATTCGCCTTTATAATCATATTGCCCACTTTTATCGCTAATTCGGGTAAATGCTTTCTAATTAGAAAATTATCAAAAAAGACAGCATTAACTTGTTTGTCCAAAGCCTTTAAAGACGTCTCCAGATCAGCTTCAGGCGCCGGCAACTTAAAAAATCCGCCGTCTTTTTCATTCCCGCTCAAGGCCTTTTCTATTGCTGTTTCAATCGATATAAATTGAGGATCGTCTTCATAGTCATTTGGACCAAATTCATTCTCCAGATGAGTTAAATAGCTCTCGAAATCGTTGTGGTTTTCAAATTGCAGAAAAACGTATGGGGAATACTGTGCCACTACGTTACCGTTGCTAAGAATGACAGAATTCACAAACGATTTCTTGAACTTTCGAGAGGTATTTCCTGAACTTTCCTTGAGCAAATGGCTCGCATCTTTTTGGTTAAGAACGGATACTTTGACAAAGGCTTTTCCTGATATAAAGAGTTTGGTACTGTAAGAATCGAAATTTTCCTCATCAATTTCGAAATAGTCCCGGTCAAATATCCCAAGCTTTTTCATTATATCTATAGAGTCATAGATCGTTAGATTAGCATAAATGATTCTTTCGTCCCGGAGCTCGGGATTCCTTTTTATATAATCTCTAAGCGAGGAAGACTCGTCTCTGTTTCGATCATAGTATAAGACATACACACACCTGGCATCGCTTGTCATGAATAGAGCATACACGCTATTGGACTTTTCCTTAATAAGCTTAAGAGGTTCTGTCTCCAGAAAGTGCTTTATTTTATATTGATCGTAATTAATGATACATTCAATGGAAAAAGTACCATCGTTTAGACGGTACATCAATAAATAATTCGAGATAAGTTTGAAATCATTGATTGATGGGCAGATCAAATAAGGAGTTGCCTTCGTTACCGCCTCTCGATCGACCGCAATGCTTCCATTCTTCATGGAATAAAACTTGATATTTTGGAAATGTTGTTTCGGAATGATCCATTGCTCGCTTTCAATGGTTTCTGTAACATCATAGTCTAATGTTATTGGCACTGCATCCCCCTGTTTTAACAATAGATCGAAGTTGTCCTTTTTTTGAAGGGCTTTAAATTTGACTGTTTTGTGAGCAGGTAGAATAAAATAAGTCGTCCACTCTTCGTTACTTTCTCTCATACGAATCGAATTAATATAAGGGTGGCTGGAGTCGACAGTTAACAGAGCCAGCTATATAAGTAATCTGTGTGTAAAATTAATCACTGGCATATCATCAAGTCAATACTGTAAAACTAAAGTATTTTCTTTTATTAGTCGTCACATCTTCGCCGACCGATGTATTAAACTCACTCGCGAACGGCATTGTAACGCTCGCCAATGGTTCGAAAGGAAGTCTATCGGATCTCAACAATCAAACCACAAGCCCCTTATTCAGCGCCATCAACAGTTTTGCTGCGACGAATAATCCAAGGTGCAGCAATTATAAAGAAGACTGGAATTAGTTACCAAGTGACGGCAACCTGGAATGATAAGGAGGATCCAAATCCAAAATATGGAATGGACATGGTTTTTTCTAAATTGTTACATATATTCTATTCACCTAAAGACTACGACGTCCACATAAGTTGGACGCACGAATATTTCGTACGTTATTAAAAGATGGAACAAAATAGACTAACCAACTCGTCGCTTAAGTTGCTAGCAATTAGCGGACTCATTTGTGTCTTAATTTCGAGTTGCTCCAATTTTAGAAACCATTATCACTGGAAGGGTGGGCTGATAGAATCGCCCGGGAAATATTTTTTGAATAGCGGCAATGTAGTTACCGTAATTGACAAAGAAGGTTTATTGAATTACACGTTTACAACAGCTTACGGTGATACACTGATCAAGTCGAAGGAACATCCAAGTGTATATCAAGGTTGGCTGATATATTGGGATAGTTTAACTCAAAAATTATGGGTACAAAGCTCAGATATTGGCATATACGTTTGGCAGAAAAATGAAAATCAAGAGATATACGGAGAAAATGCGATAGGTCCAAATCAAACAATGTTGATTGAAGCAATACCTCAAGAGTTCTTTAATTCATTTCCTGAAGCTGATAAGGAATTTTGCAGGAAATATGGATACGATTCTGCTAAGTAATGTTCATTATCTGATCCTGCTATCAATAGTGTTCCATGCTGCACGTAGTGTTCCAATAAAATAAAAGAATTAA
>DASXOT010000208.1:0-5282 GCA_036494065.1 Chitinophagaceae bacterium | reverse complement strand
ATAAATAATTTTGATTCATCCAATAAAGCAAGCATGCTATTGCCGCCAATTACCGCCGGTAGACGTGCAAGAGTTAGAAAGAAAGGAGAAGTTTTGTTATCACCAGGGTTTTTCGTTGTGTACCCATCATACTCCTGCTTTGTTAGTGTTCCCTTCAACAAGTACCTTTGCAGCACTTTTGAAAATAGGTACATGAGTTTACATTTATCCGAACAGGAACAGATTCGCAGAGAGAAGCTGGCCGAATTGATCATGATGGGCATCGAGCCTTACCCAGCCTCACTTTACCCGGTTAACAACCACGCTTCCGGCATCAAAGCAACTTTTACAGAAGAAAAAAAAGATGAGCTTTCGAATGTGTGTGTAGCCGGTCGCATTATGAGCGTGCGCGACATGGGCAAGGCCAATTTCGCTGTACTGCAAGATTCTACCGGCAGAATCCAGCTTTATATTCGACGCGACGACATCTGTCCCGGCGAGGATAAGACTTTGTATGACATTGTTTGGAAAAAATTAACCGACATCGGCGATATTATCGGAGTAAAAGGATTTGTTTTTAAAACAAGGACAGGCGAGACTTCTATTCATGTTAAAGAACTGACCTTACTTACGAAGTCATTGAAACCATTGCCAATTGTGAAGGAGGCGGAAGGACAGACATTTGATGCTGTTACGGATCCCGAATTCAAATATCGCCAACGATATGCTGACCTGATCATCAATCCAGAAGTAAAAGAAGTATTTACGCGTCGCACGAAACTTATGAATGCCATTCGCAGTTTTCTGAATGAACAAGGTGCATTGGAAGTGGACACGCCTGTTTTGCAAAGCATTCCGGGCGGAGCGGCGGCAAGGCCGTTTATTACCCATCATAATGCATTGGATATTCCTATGTATTTGCGGATTGCCAATGAACTTTACCTGAAGCGATTAATTGTGGGGGGATTTGATTGGGTATACGAGTTCAGTCGCAATTTCCGAAATGAAGGAATGGATCGTACGCATAATCCTGAATTTACCGTACTTGAATTTTATGTAGCGTATAAGGATTATTTGTGGATGATGGAAACAACGGAGCAATTGTTGGAAAAAACAGCAATCGCCGTAAACGGCACAACCAAGGTGACTGTCGATGGCAAAGAAATTGATCTCAAAGCACCTTACCAGCGCATTAGCATGTATGAGGCTATTGAAAAATATGCGGGCATTGATATTTCAAACATGAATGAAGAACAGATCCGTGATGTGTGTAGACAATTACACGTGCATGTTGACAATACAATGGGTAGAGGTAAGATGATAGATGAGCTGTTTGGTGAAAAATGCGAGGAACACTTTGTTCAGCCCACTTTTTTGATCGATTACCCCGTTGAAATGAGCCCACTTACCAAAAAGCACCGCAGCAGGCAGGGACTCGTTGAGCGATTTGAACTGCTGGTAAACGGAAAGGAAATTGCTAATGCTTATAGCGAGTTAAATGATCCGATTGACCAACGTGAACGCTTCGAGGAACAAATAAAATTAATGGAGCGTGGCGACGAGGAAGCGATGTTTATCGACTATGATTTTCTTCGCGCGCTCGAATATGGGATGCCCCCGACTTCAGGGATTGGTTTTGGCATCGACCGTATTTGTATGTTATTATTGAATCAACCCTCTATCCAGGATGTGCTGTTATTTCCCATGATGCGGCCTGAGAAAAGAGAAGAAGAGTAATCTCAGAGACAAGCAGCGAAGTATGCTCCTGCAGTTAATAATCAATTAGTACCTAGACAAACAGATCATTAAATAATTTGCCTCCAGGTGCTACTGCGTATTTATCCAAATCAGTGATCCCCTCCTTTGATAATACGTCTTCATCGATAAATAAATTTCCAGTGCATTCTTCCGATGATTGCCTCAAAATATAGTAAGCCGCATCACCAAGTATTTCCGGCTTGCGGCTCATTTTTACTAATGCATCACCTCCCAACAAGTTTTTGACGGCGGCTGTAGCAATGGTAGTTCGTGGCCATAGTGAATTGGCCGCAATCTTATCTTTTTTTAACTCTGCCGCCCACCCAATTGTCATCATGCTCATGTTATACTTCGTAATGGTATAAGCGACGTGATTGGCAAACCATTTAGGCAGCAAATTCAATGGCGGTGATAGTGTAAGAATATGAGGGTTAGAAGATTTTTTCAAATGAGGTATACATGCCTTCGTTACCAGGAACGTACCTCTTACATTAATAGAATGCATCAGGTCGAAACGTTTTGCTTCGGTTTGTTCTGTGCTGGTCAAAGAAATTGCTGATGCATTATTCACTAACCCATCAATGCCTCCAAATTTTTCTACCGCAGTTTGAACTACGCGGTTTATTTGATCTTCATTCCTTATATCACACTGTATGGGAAGTGCCTTTCCGCCTACTGCCTCTATTTCTTTTGCTGCAGAAAAAATAGTTCCACCCAATTTTGGGTTCTCCTCTATGCTTTTTGCAGCAATGATGATGTTTGCACCCTCTTTTGCAAGCCTTATTGCAATGGCTTTTCCTATGCCCCTACTGGCCCCAGTTATGAGTATGGTTTTTTTACTAAAAGGCATAAACGTTTGGCTATTATAGCTCAATGAAGATAGCAATTGATCTCGGTTAAGACTATTTTCGAATATTTACGAGAGCACCCGTTAATTCATCAATTATGAGAATAAGTTGTTCCCCTCTTGTGCTAAAAAAATGTGAAGGCTATTTTTGATCCGAAGTTGATTGAATGATAGTCCATATCCAAATTGAAAAACCCAGAACGTCCGTAAAAAGAATTTCCAAATCCAAGTGAAAAACCAATCATCAATCAACTTTCCTTTGAAAAACCAAGTCCCGTTTGAGTCCATATATCCATTGAAAACTGTTGTTAACCTTGAGGATCTGATTACTAACCCGGAAACGCCAACGCAGTTGGTTTGCCCGAAAGGTATTGAAAAGTCCCGCTGAAACGCGGGACTTATTTTTTAAAGAGCACCCGCTTCGATCTTTACCGCATAACATAATAGAAGAATAGGGACATATAGAGACTTCGTTTCAACGGACGTGCAACCGTTGACCTTATTACTTCGTGAAATTTTTATCAGACACATTTACGGTGCCAATTGGATACTTAAAAATGATGCTTTTGAAATCCTGCGTCGCTTCGAGTCCTTTACCTGGAAATATCTGTTTATCCTTGGTTCTATATTCTGCATAGTTATCCGTATAAAACAATTTACGGTGCATATCCCACCAAAGGTCATTGCTCTTCAAAGTATCTCCCTGCACATTGATCACTACTACACTATCCCACAAATAAACTTTGTCAAATGTCTCAAAATACTTTCCATGCCTCGCGTCCAATCGGGTTTCGATCTTTGTACTATCATCATAAAAATCCACGTGTAATGTTTTTGGGAATTCCGTATAGATCGTATCAGCCTGGTATCGATACATTAATGGCGCAGTAAGCTTTGCCTTTACCAATCCCTCCTGGCTAAGGTAACTTTCAATATTTTTCCCAACATCTACCATTATCTTTTTTTCACTCCACGCTTTTACTTTCTCCATATCATTTACGCACCCTGACATGGCTAAGCATCCGGTAGAGATACAGATAAGCAGAAAATTTATTCTGAAGCGATGATTAAAGTGAAAGTTCATTATATTAAATGTCACGAACCTATTCATATTTCGATCTCACAAACCAAAGATCGGTCAGGGAAAGACCAACTGAAACCCGGAAAATATTTTCCTTCAGCAAATTATTATTATTTCCTCTTTTTGTATACTCGAATGAAAGATTAACGATCGAAGCCTGGTTACGTGCCAGGTTGCTGTAATTGGCAATTGGTAATCCCATACCAAAACTCAAACCCCAGACGGGAAGTTTATTTTCTACGTGAATGTAGTCTCTTGCAATTATCAATCCAGCCCGATACTTAACATTACTGAAATAGTTTTTAGTTGGCTCGGGCGTCACTTGTCCGCCCAATCGCAATTCCCAGCTATTTTGAACTGAGTCAGAAACACCATAAAATCTATAATCATTCCAATTGTTCCGGACGAAATCCAGGCCCAGTAGCCAGCCACCATATTTACCATGCTGCATATCGGGTCTTGTCTCAAAAACAAAGCCTAGCCCATACCCGGCGGGATAAACAATTTTGCCCTTTACACCTTTTTGTTCAAACACGCTGTCAAGTTGAGTATCGCCCGTTTGGCTACGAACAAAGGTTTGCCTTAGAATATCCTGCTCGGCATTTATATTTTGCTTTAAGTTACCATAAGCGCCCAGGCGCAATAAAAGTTTTTTACTAAGATCCATTTTATATTGTACGCCGGCATTCGCATAAACATCGCCAAATGATGTTTTCGTATTGTGTTCGGAACTGTTGTAGGCAACAGTGTCATTCAAGAAATCTCTTTTAGTCGCATATTCTTTTTTTCCAAACAAGTAGCCGAGATTCACACCGAAGCTAAAATTTTTGATCGCAAAACCAGTCCCTGCTGTAGCCAGGAATGTACCGCCGTCGCCACTGAATTCAGTCAATGAGCTATCAATAGGTGCGCCCGTAACCGGATCATTCAGCCGTTCAAAGCGATCAATCTTATAGCTAATCTTTGATAGTTGACGCAAGCCAAAACTGAGACCCCAATTATTTTTAAGAGGAATACCTATCTGCATGTAAGAAAACAACGCATTGCTGCTGGTAAATTTCTCCGCAGCGCTTCCTTCACGCAAAGAATGGTTATCGAAGTTCATACCCACATCAAATAATACTCTCCCGGAAGATGCTTTTTTTGCCTTATCGCGGAAATATGAAAGAAATGCTGAGTAAGATGCGGGGTTATTGAAGTTAATGGAAAGGGGGTCGGAATAAGCGGCAGAAAAACTACCCATTCCCCTGTTGACAATATTTGTATTGGGTGTGAGGTCTCCTAAACCATATCTTGAATAGGGTGAATTGTCCTGGGCATTCAAAAAATTAAAAGCGGCAAATTGTAAGCAGCAGGTCAAAAAAAATAACCTAAGGGTTATTGACTTCACTAATTGCATATAATCCTTTAAAAATAAGTTCGGGGTCTGCAAATATCTTCTTTTTTAAATGGGGAGACAAAATGCCTATGTCGCCACCGGTTAAAAGCACGTTAAAGTTCCCGAACTTCTCTTCGTATGCAGCTATAAAGCCATCAATCTCTTTTGCCAATCCTATCACCACGCCAGAGAGAATATTGGTATTTGTATCATAGCCAATCAATGGTGCGTTCCAATCG
>DASXOT010000207.1:0-3689 GCA_036494065.1 Chitinophagaceae bacterium | reverse complement strand
TAGGTGGCTTCATTGGAATACCGGATGTACTGATAAAGGGCGGCGATAAATTCACGGAATTTTTATCGCCGGTAATTCCAATAAAGACTGGTGAAGTCGTTTCCTCATCGACCGAATTTTCTTTAATGGCAATCTCAACCGTGCTGGTTTTGATTTCCATTATCGTCGCCTGGTGGCGGTTTAAGAAATATAATTTTAGGTCTTCGAAGGGATTAGGAAAAATTCTCGAGAACAAGTGGTATGTCGACGAGATTTACGATTCGATTATTGTAAAACCATTGAACAAACTGGGTGAAGTGTTAAATGAGGCCCTGGAGAAATCTGGAATTGACGCATTGGTAAACGGAATTGGAAGAGCTGTTCAGTATGGAGGCAGGCAGTTGAGATGGTTGCAAAGCGGCCAGGTAGGTAGTTATGTATTACTGATGGTCGTGAGCATGGTATTATTTTTTGTGCTGCAGTTCTTTTTGCGTAAGTAGCAGGAAGGCAGAATGAATTCATCGAAAGGCCGGATAAATTCAAAATAGAAATGATTTCACTTTTATTGATATTGGTTCCTTTAGTAAGTGGATTACTTGCTTTCTTTTTCAAGAATGACAAGGCGGTTCGCACATGGGCTTTATTCTCATCGCTGGTTACGCTGGCCGTTTCCATATTGGGTATCACAGTCCTGAAAACAGATTCTTATCTGCAATTCAGGGCCAATTGGATAAGCAGCATTAATTCGAGTTTTTCGATCAGGCTGGATGGAATGGGTCAGATACTCTGTTTACTTACAGCGGTCGCTTTTCCTCTTAGCTTTATTTCAACATGGAATAGCACTTATAAAAAGCCCAATAACTTTTTTGCATTGATGTTATTGATGCAGGTGGGTTTAATGGGAGTGTTCCTGGCAATGGATGCATTGCTTTTTTATTTCTTTTGGGAACTGGCATTGGTACCTGCCTATTTTCTTTGTTCGCAATGGGGAGGTGAAAGAAGGATTGCGGTGACATTTAAATTCTTCATTTATACATTCACGGGTTCCATCCTCATGCTTGTAGCTCTTATTTCTATCTACATGCAAACTCCCGATCACTCTTTTGATATTTCTTCGTTTTACAACTCATCATTGGCAAATAAGTCCGAGTCCTGGCTGTTTTGGTTGATGTTTATTGCCTTTGCCATTAAAATGCCGATATGGCCCTTACATACCTGGCAGCCCGATACGTATGAACAATCTCCTACTGCGGTCACGATGATCCTGAGTGGTGTAATGGTAAAAATGGGTGTACTGGGGATCATCAGGTGGTTAATGCCTGTCTTACACATGTCGTTTTATCAATGGGGTGATACCGTCACTACCCTCGCTGTCACAGGCATGATCTATGCTTCACTGATCGCGATTCAACAGGATGATCTGAAACGACTCGTCGCCTATTCTTCCATAGCTCATATCGGCCTGATGTGCGCGGCTCTTTTTGCTGAGACGCAAAGCGGGATGCAGGGAGTCATGATACAAATGTTCAATCATGGCGTTAACATCATCGGGTTATGGATCGTTGTTGAATTGATCGAAAGGCAGTTTGGCACGAGAAAGATTTCGGAATTAGGAGGCCTGGCACAACGATCGCCGGCAATGGCTATTTTATTAGTTGTTGTGGCACTTGCTAATATCGGCCTGCCCCTGACAAATGGATTCATTGGCGAGTTTCTTATGTTCAATGGGATATTTGCTTCCAGCGTAACCAAATATTACATCGCGTTTACAGTGTTGGCGGGAATTACAATTGTCCTGGCTGCGGTATATACTTTGAATATGATTCGCAAAGTTTTCTTCGGCGATACCAATTCTCTAACTGCCGGAGGTTATTCCGTTCGGTTCAATGAAAAAATCGCGTTAGTAATTATCGTCGCGTTGGTATTTGTGATTGGGATTTATCCAGGAATATTTTTGAACATAACACGGGAAATATCTGAGTCTATTTTACAAAAAGCCGATGTGAGCGGTTTATTTGCGAAGTAGCTATTTGCAAAAAGAGCGAATATGAATGCATTATTGGCAACGGCAGTTTTTGGAGTTATCATGATGTTCAGCAGTCTTTTGTTGAAAAGCAAAGCGGCTATTCGCAATCTTGCCATTTTTGGATTGATCATCGTGCTTGCGTCTAATGTCCTGGAAATTTCGGGAATGGTGTTTTTTAAGATCGATACCAGGGGCATGATTGAATTTGACCGGTTCTCCCTTTTATTCAATTCAATTGTTTTTACAAGCACGCTCATTTATTTCCTGCTGACCGCAAGAGATATTGAAAAGGTGGGCGTCAACTACGGCGAATATTTTGCTTTGATATTCTTTGTTTTGTGCGGAGTTACCATCTCTTCTTCTTTTCGTTCCCTGCTCATGCTTTTTATCGGCATCGAGATCATTTCCATACCCCTCTATATTTTGACGGGAAGCGACAAACGAAACCTGAAGAGTAATGAAGCTTCACTAAAATATTTTTTGCTGGGCGCCTTTTCCACCGGCCTCATGCTCATGGGCATCGCGCTGGTGTATGGTGCTACTGGGACGTTCAGCACTGAGTTGGTTGCTAAAGATATGTCAACGTCCGCCCTGTTTATTGCGGGTATGATGTTGCTGATGTTTTCCATGGCATTCAAAGTGTCAGCGGCCCCATTTCATTTTTGGACCCCTGATGTATATGATGGCGCGCCTACTGTGTTTACTTCTTTTATGGCAACGATTGTGAAGGTGGCCGGATTTATTGCATTCATCAGGCTGTTCAATGATGAGTTTGGAAAATTACAGCCCACATGGCAACTCCTGATAAGTATCATCACTGCCGTTACATTATTTATTGGAAACATAACGGCGGTCTTTCAGCAGAGTGTAAAAAGAATGTTGGCTTATTCAAGTATTTCGCAGGCAGGATTTATGATGATGGCGATCTATGCCATGAATGCAGATGCCAAGGAAGGTCTATTGCTTTATAGTGCGGCTTATTGCCTTGCAACGATCGGGATATTTGCTGTTCTTATTAAATTGAAAGATTACAGCTTTGAGGGTTTCAATGCATTTGCCAAACAGCAACCCCTGCTCGCGGCTGCAATGACCATTTTCCTGTTATCTCTTGCCGGTATTCCTCTGACGGCCGGCTTTTTATCGAAATTTTTCATGTTGAAGGCCGCTTTAGAGACAGGCAGAGATGTGTGGTTGGTAATATTTGCTGTGTTGATGGCTGTGGTTAGTGTATATTATTATTTCAGAGTCATCCAGGCCATGTATTTTAAAGAAGGTGATGGACAGGCTATTGAAGTTAGTATTCAATTTAAATGGTTAATCGTACTGCTGGCTGGAATCATTATTCTTCTTGGTATATTTCCAAATCTGATACTTTACTGGCTATATTTTTAGCGAATAGGCCCGCTTTATGGCTGGCAATTTAATCACTCGCGAATTCGATACTTGTACTTAAATTGCATAAGTGAGATTTTATCATGAATGCAGGTGATATTTTTTCTTTAGCCTATCGCACAGTGCGAAGCAATAAATTGCGCACAGGTCTGACTGTTGCGATCATCGCTTTTGGGATCATGGCATTGGTAGGCATTATCACAGCTATCAAAGCGATGAATCAAAAGTTTAGTGAGAGTTTTTCGACAATGGGAGCCAATGGATTTACGATCCGCTTTAAGGAACGACAAAT
>DASXOT010000206.1:0-7906 GCA_036494065.1 Chitinophagaceae bacterium | reverse complement strand
AAAAAGGAAAAGGTTCCGTTTTCACATTTACATTGCCCATAGCGTCTGAACAAACAAAATGAAATGAATAAAAAAAAGAATATCCTGGTATTGGATGATGACCCCGACATAGGAACAATGATTAAGATGATGCTTGAATACAAAGGCTATGCGGTTGCTGTTTCCGATAGGGCTGAGCAAGCCACCGAGATCCTCCAAAATAACGGCATCGATCTCATTATTATGGACATGCTTTTATCCGGTGTGAACGGAACTGATTTGTGCAGCGAGTTAAAGAAGAACAATTCTACCTCGGGCATACCTGTAATTATGATCTCCGCGCATCCCAACGCAAAAGAAATTTGCCTGCAGGCGGGTGCAGATGAATTTATTTCGAAGCCGTTTGACATGCAGGATATACTCGCTAAAATTGATCGCCTCATTAATAAATAAAATTTTTTGAGCGAAAAATTGAGAAAATAAATGCGCTAACCTTCATGAATCGTTTTTTTAGAAGTCTTCCCCTCACAGCAAAACTTTTGCTGCTTACGCTATTTCCCATTGCGCTGATCGTTTACCTGTCTATCGATATTTATAACGAAAAATCAAAAAAGGTAACGCTGTTTGAAGGATATATCGAGCGCATCAATGAATCGGCCGATATTGCTGATCTCATCAACGCATTGCAAACGGAACGGAGGAATAGTTTTTCATATGCCCTAAAAAAAGACATTGATTCCCGCGCTCAAATGGAAATTCAGCGCCCCATCACGGATCTTGCAGTTAAAAAACTTTCACAGCAAAATGATTCGGCTCTAATAGATTTTGAGAATTATACTTTCCTTAAAAATCTGGGCGCCATTCGCAATTCTATTGATAAAGGGGCCTCGCAGGATGTGGTGATGCAATATTATACTACGGCCATCTTCAGATTGAATACACTGAACATGAGTGTACCCGTAAGCAGCAATAGCTATCTAAGACCTGTGTTTAATGATCTTTTGATACAAAAGATCTTGTCTGACATGACCACTTATCTCGGAATTATACGCTCCAACTTTTACAATGTTTTGTACACCAAACAGAACATGGTTGGCACGTTGTACGGTCTATTGGGTGTACATGATATCTTCAAAAGTTATGAAACCGAATTTTTGACAAAGGCTTCACCTGCTGTACAGAAAGAATATAAAGATCTGCTAAATAAAATGCCCCTAAAGCCAACTCTGGGATACATAGAGCACGTTTTCACAAAATTTGCTTTTGATAGCTTATATAAAGCTGAGCAATGGTGGAAAATATCCGGCGAAGCTACAGACCAGTTGAAAAACCTTCAGCAAGGCATCATGCGTCGCGTTCAGGCAAGCATTGCCAAAGAATATGACAAAAATGTATTCAGTAAGAACCTTACGCTGATTTTATTATTAGTGGGCCTTGTGATTGTATTCGTATTCATGTTTTACACCACCTATGTAATTACAAGGATGCTTGAGAATTTAAATGATGCCGCAAAAAAAATCGCGTCAGGACGTACCGGCATTCAAATAAAGAACGAGTCGCGTGATGTAATCGGAAGTCTTGGCAACTCGATTCTAAAGATCGATAACAATAACAAACAACTGGCCGAGGCAGCGGATGCCATTGGCAAAGGCAATTTCAATACTCCTTTTAATCCCAGGGATGAGGACGATGTGCTGGGAAATGCAATCATCAAAATGAAAAACAACCTGCATCGCTTTACTGCTGAGATCAAAAAAAGCCAGGAGCAATTCAGACAGGTCGCTGACAGTGCTCCTGTATTGATATGGATGACAGATGAAAATAAGCAATGCAATTTTGTCAACAGGGGATGGTTAAAATTTACAGGTAGAAAAAAAGAGGAAGAACTTGGATATGGCTGGGTGGAAGGAATGCACCCGGATGACTATTCAAGATGCGCCGAAAGTTTTGAAGATGCCTTTATCGATCGCAAGGAATATTCCCTTGAGTACCGCTTCCGGCGTGCCGACGGAGAATACAGGTGGTTAACGGAAACCGCAACGCCAGTGTATTCCGGTGAAGGAAAATTTGAGGGATATATCGGTACCTGTATAGATATTCATGAAATGAAGATGCATGAACAGAGAAGAGATGATTTTATTAAAATGGCAAGTCATGAGTTAAAGACCCCTGTTACATCCATCAAAGGCTATGTACAGCTTTTGCTGGCTATGTTCGCTGACTACAATAACAAGGAAATTCCAGGTGAAGCGATCTGGAATTCATTAACAACGATCGACAGGCAAATCATAAAACTAAACCGCCTGATGTCGGAGCTGCTCGATCTTTCAAGAATCGATTCAGACAGACTTGAATTGAGTATGCAAAATTTCGAACTGGACGATCTTGTTGAAGAAACAATAAAAGACGTGCAACAAACGACAAAGCATTCCATAATCATCAAGGATCATTCGCGCTGCATCATATTTGGCGATAAGGATCGCATTGCCCAGGTATTGCTTAATATGCTTACCAACGCAATCAAATACTCGCCTAAAAACAATTCCATCGAAGTAAGTATCTATCAACCCTTCCAGGATTCAGTTGCAGTAAGTGTTACAGATCACGGAATAGGAATCGATAAAAAAGACCAGGAAAGAATATTCGAGCGATTCTATCGTGTGGAAGGAAAGAGCGAATTAACGTATCCGGGGTTTGGCATCGGCCTTTTTATTGCCAGCGAGATCATTCATCGTCACCATGGAAATATATTTGTTGAAAGTGAAAAAAATAAAGGCTCTACTTTCACTTTCACATTACCGATCGTCAACTAGATGAACTCTTTCCCGGCAAGGCAAATTTATTTTGCATCCATTTTTCTCAAAAGAAAGTCTAATGCGGTTGCATCTGGCAAGTCCTCGCTTTGTGGTTTCTCGTTAAGCAAAATGATCTTTTTGTCATGAGTATTGTAAGACGGCCAGTTTGGAAGCCCTTTGCCGTTTGGATCGCCCGTTTTTACAAAGTTTACCCAATAAGACAGCATAACTTCTGAGAGTTCATGATCAACCTGCTGCCATGGACGATCTACAAATTTCAAATTGCCGTAAGCATAGGGAACTTCACCGGTGTGAAATGCGCCATATTTAGCATATTGTCCTGTGCCGGGTACTTTCCGGGCAAACCGATACACATATACCTTTGAACCATCAGCACTTTGTTTGTTTGCCCAACTATAGTTTTGCATCCCAAAGATTTGGTCGCGGGAAAGCTTTAACTGGGACGTGGCTGCTTCTTCATCAGTATTGGCAGGATAGAATTGCAAAAAATTCTGAGCATGTCCTCCATAATTCTTTTCAACATCTTTCTTAAAATCTTCCGCATTCTTAATGCGATCGAACAATAGCCCTTCGTCTTCATTCCAACCTGTAAGTAAATCGATTTTATTTTCTTTACCAGTGGCAAAAATATTGCTGATCTCATCGGGCAAAATGTAACCATCAACAACAGGGCTTCGCAGCCCCTGATTTTTTTTCAATATTGTTTCAGCAGGCAGACTTCTTAGTTCAACGATCGATGATACGCCTAACGAATGCATGATTGTGGTTCCTTCCTCCTCGGCCTTTTGCAATGATGGATAAGGATCTGAAAATCGAGCGCCACTTTCACCAATAGCTTTTTGAAATAAACCTTTAGCCAAAGGAGAAGCAACAAGGCAGTTCACACTCATCGAACCGGCAGACTGTCCCGCTATTGTAATATTTTTCGGATCACCACCAAACGCGGAGATGTTCTTTTGAACCCACCGGAGCGCTGCGAGTTGGTCCATTAACCCATAGTTACCGGATGCATTATTATCGGATTCTTTTGTCAATTCGGGATGAGCAAAAAAGCCAAAAAGCCCCACACGGTAATTTATACTTACAAATATGATCCCCTTTCTTGCCATGGCTTCGCCATCGTAAATAGGAACAGCACTGCCTCCGCTTACAAAGCCTCCTCCATAGATCCAGACAAGTACAGCACGTTTTTCTTTTGCAGATGCGGCGGCCGTCCAAACATTCAAGTACAAACAATCTTCGCTAATCGGTTCTTTGGGAATGAGAAATTCCTTGGACCACATGCTGAATGGTGCAGGACTAGCTTGCATAGGGCTCGGCCCAAACGAAACACATTGGCGAACGCCTTCCCATGCCTTAACGGGTTGAGGTGCTTTCCACCGCAGATCACCCACGGGTGGCGTCGCGAAAGGAATACCTTTAAAAATGTGAACACTGGCGTCATTACTTACAGTCCCGGAAACCAACCCTCCATCTACGCTTACAACACCGAAGTCGTGTGTGAAAGGCTTGAATGAAAAAAAACTAATCGCAGATAAAAATATAAAACTGAAAAGCCGGATTGTATTCATACTGCTATTGTTTCATTTATTATTATCAAATAAAAGCATTCTTACTTAATTCTCGCTGCCTCAATATTTATTTTCTTTATTGTTATTGCGTCGTTATGACACAATGTAAAATGTTTTAACCGAAGTATAAAATGATTTTTCTACTCAAAAAATCTGATTAAATCATTACTGGGAAATTTCATTTTGCGCATATTCATCGCCCCGCCTATCTTTGCACATGGCAACAATAACTTCCTCTAAAATTAATGTCTCAAAATTTTTTGGCGACGGTCTGACGTTCGATGATGTATTGCTGATGCCAGCCTACAGTCAGGTACTTCCACGTGATGTAGACACCACCACCCGGCTCACAAAAGACATCACCATCAATGTTCCTATGCTCTCAGCGGCCATGGACACCGTCACCGAGGCGACACTGGCTATTGCATTGGCAAGAGAAGGCGGCCTTGGCATCATTCATAAAAACATGAGCATTGCCCAACAAGCCGAACAGGTGAGAAAAGTGAAACGCAGTGAAAGTGGCTTGATCATCGATCCGGTGACGCTTTTGGCAACTTCGACAATTGGAGATGCATTGAAATTGATGCGTGAAAACAAGATCGGTGGCATTCCCATTATTGATAAAAATGGAAGACTGGTTGGCATATTGACTAACCGGGATCTGCGATTTGAAGATAATCCCGAAAGAAAGGTAAGTGAATTGATGACGAAAGAAAACCTGATCACGGCGCCTGAAGGCACTGATTTGAAAAAAGCAGAAACGATTCTGAGGAAATATAAAATAGAAAAACTTCCGGTAATAAATAAAGCGGGAAAGCTAATTGGCTTAATCACCTATCGTGATATCCTGCAGTTGTACAGTCATCCCAATGCTGCAAAAGATAAGTTTGGTCGTTTATTAGTAGGTGCCGGCGTAGGCATTACCCGGGACCTGGCGGACAGAGTGGAGGCATTGCAAAGCGAAGGCGTCGATATTATTGCACTTGATAGCGCACATGGTCACAGCAAAGGTGTGATCAATGCATTGAAGAATGTAAAAAAGAACTTTAAAAAAATGAGCGTGATCGCCGGAAACGTGGGCACGGGGGCAGGTGCTAAGGCATTAGTAGAAGCTGGTGCTGATGCAGTGAAAGTGGGGATTGGTCCCGGATCTATTTGTACTACAAGAATTGTTGCCGGAGCGGGCGTACCGCAACTCACTGCCATTATGGAAGTCGCGATGGCCCTGAAGGAAACCAATGTACCTATCATCGCAGACGGTGGTATCCGATATACTGGCGACATGGTAAAAGCATTAGCAGCAGGTGCCGATTGCATAATGATGGGAAGCATTTTCGCGGGCACAGAAGAAAGCCCTGGCGAAACCATTATCTATGAAGGGAGAAAATTCAAAGAATACCGCGGCATGGGCTCACTTGGAGCCATGAACCAGGGAAGCAGTGATCGTTATTTCCAGGACGTAGAAGACGAGGTGAGAAAATTTGTTCCGGAAGGTATCGAAGGTCGTGTAGCTTATAAAGGGTTGGTCAGAGAAATCGTATATCAGTTTGCCGGCGGACTCCGGGCGGGGATGGGTTATTGCGGTGCCGCAAATATTGCACAGTTAAAAAACGCCACCTTCATAAAAATTACAAATGCAGGGATGAAGGAGAGTCACGCACACGACGTGGAAATAACGCGGGAAGCGCCTAATTACACAAGGAAATAGCCACACGATGGCGTGGCTTTGAGCAAGGCCATCCCATGAACCGAAACGAACTTCAACAGCTGTCGAGGTTGCGACTGAGAAAATCGGATATCTTAATACGCGTTGGTGAATATTCGGAAGCTTACTACTTGTCCGGTTTCATTATTGAATGTGCAATTAAAGCTTGTATTGCCAGAAAGACAAATAGGTTTGATTTTCCGGGTAAAGACATTGCAAACAAAAGTTATGCTCACAAACCTGGAACAGTTAATTGGAATTGCAGGTTTGCGAACATTTTTAGATGCAGAAATGAATGCGAGCATTGCATTTGCTGCTAATTGGAACATAAAGAAAGATAGAGACGTTAAAAGCCGATTTGTTTACCGGTCAGCTTAATCCTTACTTCCGTAAAATATTTTATTTTTATATTTCTGGTACAGGAATGAAAGCATCAGCAACAAAGCACCAATAACAATATAGGCCACGATTTTTTGAATGGTTGAGAACTTTGAGCTGTCGAAAATTATTAGCTTGCCCAAGGTTACACTCATCAATAATATTGCCGCAAGTCTGGGCCACGAGCGATGGTTATAAATGCCGAAAACAAAAAGCGTTACCGCAAGCGCAACCCATAATAATGTCACTAACAACCCGCTCCAGTTAAACCCAATAAATAAAGAAACCAGGATAACGGTCTGCAAGGCCATTGATTGCTGCAAAATGATTTCTGAAGGAAGGATTAACCGGGCAATCACAGAAAAGAGCAAAACAAAAATACCTATGCCCCCTGTTATTGGCGCAAGGTGAAACCCAAAATCGCCATGACCAAAAATGATCAAGGCAGACAAATAAAGCGCGATATTATTTATCGTTAATTGCTGAATGTCTCGTATTGTTAGTGATTCTGCCCGGATCATGCGATGGGCAAAGGCGCTTAGTGTAAAAACTGAGTAAAAGATTATTATGAAAACAATGCCCATATTGAAGTCGTTTTCCTGGTACTTACGAAACCCCCAGACGATGAATAGTGTCCATGAAGTAAGCAGGGCCAGTTGCCCCATCGTTCGCCACCTCTTTTTAAAAGAAAGATAAACGATGCCGATATTGATAAGAATGATATACGAAAAGAAAAGTTCGACACGCTCAGAATTGGCGCTTATCAAAAATGGAATACCATACGCTCCTACCATACCCAATACAGCTATTTCCTGGCGGTCATATCGCAGCGATTCAAAGGCTGTGTAGATCGTAAAGGCGGTCATTAGCGAAAAGGCAGCAGTAAAAGAAAAGAAACCGTAATACACAAAGGCAGCGTAAGTTGTAAAATACAGGGAAGCCATCGCTCCACTGAACAATATAGCGCTGAAAAATTGATATTTCTTTTTCAAACGTAATGATAACAGGTACAAAATAATTCCTGCGGAATAAGCCAGAGTTATCCGGAACCCTTCAGAGATCAATTCCTTATCAATTGCATATTTTACACCGATTGAAAGACCAATAACCAGAACAACGATTCCTACAAGGTGAATGACACGAAGTCCTATAAAATTTTCAAGTTTAAAATTTTGATGAGTTCCCGCCACCGGAGACTGATCAGGACGAACATCTTTATTTTGCAATCGATCTAACTCCTGTTGCAAAACAAGCAGGCGCTGGTGGTAATGCTGCATGTCAGAAGAAAGATTGTCAATTTGCTTTTGGAGCTCTTCTATTCTTTGATCATTCTGCATTTGAAACGGTTGGTGCAAAAATAGAATTGTGCCAGGAACAGGGAAAGCTAAAAAAAATAATTAAAAGTAACTGATCCGTTTTTTTAAACGTTGTTTATTTCCAAATAGATTTTAATGCAG
>DASXOT010000205.1:0-3449 GCA_036494065.1 Chitinophagaceae bacterium | reverse complement strand
GGTGCCTGTAACCTCGCATCCCGATAATTAGTCATATACCTGGAATGTCAACCGGACCTTCAGATAGTGAAATCATCAGCCAGGTGCTGAAAGGCGATCACAATGCTTACTCCCAACTGGTAGAGCGTTATAAATCGTATGTATTTACGCTTACGCTTCGCTTTATAAAAAGCCGGGAAGAAGCAGAAGAGGTAGCACAGGATATTTTTATAAAGGCTTATCGCTCTTTAGCAGATTTTAAGGGAACGGCAAAGTTCAGTACGTGGCTTTACACCATCGTGAATACGACATGCATTACCTTTTTGAGAAAGAAAAAACTGGATATCCGGTCTCTTGACGATGAGAAAACGTTTGAAGTAGCGGATAGCCAGGATTCAGGACTCAGAGCTAACCAGGTAGAGCAAAAATCGCGTCAGAATATGGTCAACCGGGCCATCACTATGTTGAATCCCGATGATGCGGAGATCATTACTCTGTTTTATAAGAATGAACAGAGCCTTGAGGAGATCAGCCAAATCCTAGTTGTAGAGGTGAATACGGCAAAAGTTCGGCTGCACAGGGCACGGGCGAGACTAAAAGAAAAAATGGAAAAATATTTTGCGGAAGAAGTCAGGGATCTTTAGCGGAAGTTTTGACTATTTTCTAATAAAAGACTATTTGAATAAAATGATTTTAATAATAAATTACTGGTATGAAGGACAATGTAAATATCCCTTCCGGGGATGATCATATTGATCAAAGATTGTGGGAGTATATTGACGGATTAGGCTCCGCCGAAGAAAGATCGGCCATTGAAAAACTATTGGAAACAAACAGCCAATGGAAAGAAAAATATGCCGAGGCGATAGAACTTCATCAATTAGTCCAATCGTCGACGCTGGATGAACCGTCTTTACGATTCACCAAAAATGTAATGGAGGAAATTGCGAAGTATCACATTGCCCCCGCTACCCGTACCTATATCAACAACAAAATCATTTGGGGTATCGGCATTTTCTTAGTGACGTTGATCATTGGATTCCTGGTCTACGGTTTCGGCCAGATGGACTGGGCAGCGAAGGGAGATAGTAATTTGCCTATTGATATTGGCAAGGTCAACTACAACAAATTCTTCAGTAATACTTATGTGAATGTTTTCATTATGATCAATATTGTATTGGGATTGATGCTGCTGGATAGGTTCATGGCCTCCAGGAGAAAAAAATTGCAGAACGAAGCTTGATGGTTTTTATCATCAGGTCCGGTAAGCCCTGCCAATTGGCGGGGCTTTTTATTGACGTGTCTTGTCCCGAAGAAGGTTTACCGCTCGTCAATTCAATCAACCCATTCAGTCATGGCTGCTTGCCAAATTCTTAACTTTACCTGTATAAAGAAGTTTATGGATATTAAGAACAACATCCTGGAGACTATTGGCAACACACCCCTGGTAAAGCTTAATAAGATTACGAAGGATTTTCCTTGTGCTGTGTTGGCAAAAGTGGACTATTTCAATCCAGGCAACTCGATCAAGGATCGAATGGCCCTTAAAATGGTCGAGGTCGCAGAAAAAGAGGGCAAATTAAAACCAGGGGGAACCATCATTGAATGTACGAGTGGCAACACGGGAATGGGATTGGCTTTGACGGCTGTGGTAAAAGGATATAAATGCATATTCACGACGACTGACAAACAGTCGAAAGAAAAGGCCGATATTTTGAAGGCATTGGGCGCAGAAGTAATCGTGTGTCCCACAAATGTAGAACCTGCAGATCCGAGGAGTTACTATTCTGTTGCGCGACGACTTGAAAAAGAGATACCTAATTCATATCTCTGTAATCAATACGATAATCTTGCTAACCGCCTCGCACATTATGAAACAACGGGACCGGAAATATGGAAGCAAACAGACGGAAAATTAACTCATCTCGTTTGTACAGCCGGAACGGGGGGAACCATCACTGGAGTAGGAATGTATTTGAAAGAAAAAAATCCAAACATCCGCATTTGGGCCGTTGATGTATATGGATCGCTACTCACAAAATATTTTAAAACAGGAGAAGTAGATATGGGTGAAGTGCACCCTTACATCAGTGAAGGATTTGGAGAAGATTTTGTTCCGAAAAATTATGACATGAGTGTGATAGATCGTTTTGAACAGGTAACTGATAAGGCAGGCGCCGTAATGGCGAGGCGATTGGCAAAAGAAGAAGGGATATTTTGCGGCTATAGTGCGGGAAGCTGTCTGCAAGGGCTAATGCAATTAAAAAGCAGTTTGCAAAAGGAAGACCTCGTGGTTTGTATTTTCCACGATCATGGTAGCCGGTACGTTGCGAAAATTTATAATGATCAATGGATGATCGAAAGAGGCTTTCTCGATGTAAAGACATTTAAAGATATCATCAGTGCGAGAGGAACAAAGAAAGTGGTAACTGTTGCGCCTGGTCAAACTGTTTTGGAAGCCGTAGAGTTGATGAAGAAATATGACATTGAGCATATACCGGTCATGAATGGCAACGGACCCATCGGCGCCATAAGTGAAAGTGGTTTGTTTCAAAAAATATTTGATAATCCAGAGATAAAAAACTCCAAAATCGAATCGGTACTTGAGCCCTCTTACCCGATCGTAGACTTTGATACGCCTGTTGAAAAGTTAAGTTCCCTGATCAATAAAGAAAATGGAGCCGTGCTCGCCAAAGATGAGGTAGGCGACTTTCATATCGTTACAAAATACGATGTCATCCAGGCACTGGGAAAATAGGTCTGCGACCTATTTCGGCATTAAAGTTTAAACGGAAAATAGTAGATATACTAGGATTTTTTTAGTGATTTTGCCAACCAATATTTAGCCTTTGTACGTTCGCTACGGTAAATTCTGTCGTAATAAAATTGAGCAGATTTGCTCTATATAATTTAACAACCCAAATATACTTTTGTACCAGAAGTTGATTGATATAGCATCAATCTATCCAATGTCCAAAACCGTCCTAAGAATTTATCCAAATCCTGAAAAACCAAGAAAATCCAGTATCGATCAACTTCTTCTTTTTTAAAAAATAAATCAATCCTAAGAAAGCAAACCAAAACTGAGAAACCGAACCAAATCCTTGAAAAGACTCAACGAATCCTACTGAAAAATTCAAACCAATCCTAAGAAAAGAAATCAATCCAAGACCGCGAAACCGAACCAAATCCTTGAAAAGACAATTTAGATCCAACGTCCTTAGAACATCCAATCCAATGGAAAACAATTTAGGTTTAACGCCAAAAATTGACTTACCAGCCGCCGAGTCCAATTCCAGTGAAAAAAGTTAAACAATCCGACCCGCCTGTTAGATAAAACTAACAGGTGGTGTCCCGGTGGCCTCGCAAAAATCCCACTTCTTATCTTTCCAATTCTCCAAACAATTTCATTCGGTAATAACAGTTTAGACCAGGCTGTGAAGAATGGGTTATGAATATATTATTAGATG
>DASXOT010000204.1:0-5682 GCA_036494065.1 Chitinophagaceae bacterium | reverse complement strand
TTAATCAAGAAAGCATCCGGAAAAAGATGATTCTCTTTCAGGACTTTCTTAAGTAATGTTCTTCGCAGTTGATAACGATCCAAGCCCTTCCTGGCCGTTCGATCTTTTGTACGTTGCTGATTAACACTTTCACCTACTCCTTTGCTAAATTCATCTCCTTCGGTATCGGAATATGGAATAATACGACTTCCCATTCCCTTAATTTCATAAATACCGATATCGTTCAATTCAACAGCGGCCCAACCTATGGAGGCTACCCCCAAATCAAGTCCATATATAATTTTCATAGAAAAGCAATTTATTTTTTTATAACTTTACCTTGAAGCAAATCACAATAAGGATTATTCCGTTGTGAAAACATTTAAAGCGGCGCAAGTCGCTTTTTTTATGCCCCCTAGACAAGTTACTGATCAGGAAAATTCAAGGTACAATTATTTTAAAAAATAGCTTTGATAAAGGCTGGCTCTCTCAAAAAGGCAATTTTGAACATAACATGACGTTAGTTAATACCTGAGCTGAGAGAGGAGGCAGTAGAAACCCTTAAAAGGAGCTGTTCATGGGCTTTTGGGGGCTTTAGAAAAGAGGGATGAAGAATACCACAAAATCAAGATAACCATTATCCTTAATAAACCAATATCCTAACCAATGTCCCTCTATGCCATACACCAGTATCATATTGAGATAGAAAAGCCAACCCATTACGGCGCCACGAATAATGAAATGTCCGTGCGTAATACCTTCTGCCGTCTCTTGGATTACTACGCCTATAGCCGGGACCTTAAGCTGGTTCCCGAAGTATCCATTAAAACAAAAGCAGGTAAGATTATTCGGCCTGACGGCACATTGAAGGATATGCTCCGGCTTGATCACGGCTATTGGGAAAGTAAAGACCGTAAGGATGATATTAATGATGAGATACGCAAAAAGCTTAATAAAGGCTACCCCTTTGAAAATACTTTATTTGAAGATTCTATCACAGCGATTTTATTTCAAAATAATACAGAAGTTCTCCGGGTTCCGATGTCTGATGGTGAAGAAAGCGGACAAATTGAGTGAGTAAGATCAACTTTTTAAAAATGGCGAATAATGTTGAAAAAGACACTTTAGAATTAGTGCTGAAAGAAATACTGGACGAGCAAAAGAATGCGAATAAAATTAATAGCGACCTGGTGTCCGCAATCAATCAGTTAACTGTTAAAGTAAATAGCTTTAACGAAAAGCTAGAAAAACAGAAGATCCTACCTCCAATGCTGATCACTGAATAAATTTTATTTCTCAATAAGTTACGCCATGCGGTCTTGAAATAATTCTTAAGCATAAGAAAAGCTTTTAGCTATAAGCTATCCGCTCAAAGCCTTTCATTTATTCTGTTCTCAAACTCTTTACCGGGTTTGCAATGGCTGCTTTTATTGTCTGAAAACTGATTGTAATCAATGCAATCATAATTGCAGCAAAACCAGCTATAGCAAACACCCACCATCTTACTTCAATTTTGTAGGCATAGTTTTGCAGCCAGTTATTCATTACCCACGACGCGAGTGGTGTTGCAATTATAAAAGCAATCACTGTCAATCGAATAAATTCTTTTGACAATAATGCAAAGACCGATGCGACGTTTGCACCCAACACCTTTCTTATACCTATTTCTTTTGTACGCTGTGCAGCAGTAACCATGATCAAACCTAACAATCCGAGCGAAGAAATAAAAATGGCAAGAAATGAAAAATAACTAATAAGCTTGCCAAGCAATTGTTCTTGCTGATAGAGTTTATTGTAATCTTCATCAACAAATGAATAGCTGAATGCAGCACCGAGATTAATGCTCTTGTAATTTTTTTCAAGGGCACCAAGTGCTTGTGTTGTTTTGCCTTGTTGAATGCGAACCAGCACATTTCCCCAGTCTTTGTTTTCACCAAAATATAAAATGAGTGGTTTTATGGGTTCATGTAAAGAAGAAAAATGAAAGTCCTTTAGCACACCTATTATAGTTCCGCTTTTGCCCCAAAATGTCAATGGTTTACCAATCGCGTCTTTATATCCTACCAGCTTTTGAGCAGACTCATTTATAACATAACCAGACGTGTCTGAAGGAAATTCTTTGGAAAAATCTCTGCCTGCGATTAATCTTAAATCCATCGTTTTTGCAAAGTCATAGCCAATTGCCGAGTTTGTAAATGTTGCTGTGGCATTAGGATTTTTGCCTTGCCAATTCACATCTGTGGTGCTGCTGCCTATTGACGTAGGCATCTCGCCAAGTCGTGATACAGATTCAATACCCGGAGCATTCAGCGCTTCCTGCTTAAACAAACTGTATTTATTGGCAAGACTGCTTTCGATTGGTATCTCAATCAAATTCTCCCTGTTATAACCAAGGTTCATTTTATGAATATAATTTACTTGTTGCAACACAATAATCGTAGCTGCAATAAGAACAATGGAAAGTATAAACTGAAATGTTACAAGCCCCTTGCGAAAAACGAATGCTTGTCCGCTGAACTTTAAACTCTTTTTTAAAACTGCAACCGGCTTGAAAGATGAAAGCAACAAAGCAGGATAACTTCCCGCTGCTAATCCCGTGATGATTGTTAGAAGCAGAAGGCTTATCCAAAAAACTGCATCTGTGTAGGGGAATGAAATATTTTTATGTGTGAGTTGATTAAAATAAGGTAAGAGCAACATAACCAAACCAATTGCAATTACTACTGCAAGACCGGTTATTATTAATGCTTCAGTAAGAAATTGCCGTATTAAAACAAAGCGTGTGGCTCCTGCAACTTTGCGAATACCGATTTCTTTGGAACGCTTTACAGATCTTGCCGTAGAGAGATTCATGAAGTTGATGCACGCAATAATCAGAATAAAAATTGCAATGAGGCTGAAGAGTTGTACATATTCAATTCGTCCGCCTGCCGGTTTACCATTTTTAAAATCACTGTGCAAATAACTGTCACCAAAAGGTTGCATCCCCAATTCAACTTTATAATTATTAGTAGGCTCAATGTATGTATCAAGAAAGTGTGCAATTTTATTTGAAACCGTTTCAGTATTGGTATTTTCTTGCAACATGATTAAAGCATTGGGTCCGCTGTTGCCCCACTGCGTTGCCCACGTGTCGTCGGCTAAGAAAACTGACCAATTAAGTAAGCAATCAAATTGGGCAGATGATTTTTCCGTCAAATCGCTGAATACGCCGGTTACCGTCAAATCTTTTTTATTTTCATAGCGAATGGTTTTTCCATAAGCTGCATTAGAGCTTCCAAAAAAAGCTTTTGCCATCTTTTCAGAAATGCAAATGCTTAGTGGTGATGCTAATGCATTCTCCGCATTTCCCTGTATTAAAGGATAACTCAGCATCTTAAACAAATCAGAATCCGCGTAGCAGGCGTTAAATTTTAATGATTTATTCGCGGCGGTAAAGATTAACTGATCAGGGTCTGCTTTCAACCATGAAATATTAGAGGCATACTTTATTTCAGGAACAGCACTTTTTAATTGTGATGCCAGTATGCCTGGTGTTCCATAACCCGCATCTGGTTGACCACTTACATAACGAGTTTCATACAAAAGATACAGGCGTTTGCCATTTGCATGAAAATTATCAATATTCTTTTCATCCTGTATCCATAGTAAAATAAATAAGCTGCAGGTAACACCCAGTGCAAGCCCCATAAGATTGATAAAAGAAAAAGTTCTATCCTTTGTCAAATTCCGCCAGGCTATTTTGAAATAATTTTTAAACATAAAAGAAAATTTATAATATATGATTTAATGTAATCCGGTAATTCCCGGTATCGGGTTTGTATAACAAGGGACATTTCATTTCCTTGTTTTTCTAAATCATTGATGTGAGCCAACCTGAGTGCTTGCATAACTGCATTTTCCACTTGTTTAAGATTTCTGCACTCTACCGGATCAAAACAGATTGTCACTTTCATTGTATGATGGATGAGATAAATAGTCGGCGCAGCCACATAAGCAGTGCCGTATGGATACAGAAAGCGTAAAATTTTTCATGGTTTTATTTTTTAGTTATTTGTAATAATAATTTACAGATTCACAATTGCAACGTTTATTGCCCAGAAGGCGTCTGTTGTCAAAGAGATAAATACTTTCGACAACCTGCTGTGAACTCCTTCGGAGTTAAGCAATAATTGATTAACAGTGAAACTCCACCCATCTGAAGCTTTCTAAGAACATGCCATTTTCTCTATTAATTGATAATCATATAAATCGGGCAGGAAAATATACGAAGGTGTTCGGATGTGATACAGTAAGTGTTCGCAAATAACCTACTGTAAAAACTGGAGTGCCGACCAAATTCGCAAAATGATCAATTATGCGGATAATGCAAAAGCCGACAGAGATTTTTGAAGTGTTAGTCTCCATAAGGCTTTTTTTGCTGAAATCATTTCTAAAACGTCGCCATTCATGCCGAACAACGTTCAGGCATTGCAAATCATTATTTCTGTCCTATGTTGTAAGTTAAAGAAACCAAACCTGTTGAGTAAGTTTTTGTGTCAACCAGCGTAAGTTTAATTCTGTCTTTAATGTTATTGAATGAAGGTTTTCCGCCGCCGAGTAAAATGGGATAAACAGCCAGTGATAGTTCGTCAACTAAATCCAAATTCATTAGAGAAGTTGTCAAACTTGCACCACCAAAAAGCCAAATGTTTTTTCCTTTTTCTTTTTTGATTTTTTCAACCTCAGTTTTTATATCACCTTTAATTAAAGTTGCTCCTTCTTTCACTTTTTTAAGGGTAGTTGAAAAAACATATTCTTTAAATTTTGGAAATTCAGCGCCACCGCCTTCCATTTCTGATGACATCTCGTATGTTTTGCGTCCAACAAAAATTGTATCTATGCGTTTAAAAAAATCTTTTAAATTATAGTCCGGGTCTGTAAAACACCAATCATACTCTCCATTAGGCCCTTCAATAAAACCGTCTAAACTCATTGCAACTCCTAATATTAATTTTCGCATAGTAGCGTCTTTTTAAAATGACGAGCGAGGCATAAATTTAAGACATACTATTTTTTCTGCAAGGAAAATCGGAAATGTAAGTGAGGCGAATGACGCTACATGTTTTGTATTTTGATGGGGAATTATTGTTAGATAAAAGGCGATTCGGATGAAATCGCAAAGGAAGTTTGCAACGAAGGACTTATTTCCGGTAATGCCAGGAATATAGTAGCCAGGAGGCGGTCCGGTTGTATTATTTGCAGCAGCCTTTGTTAAACCCATTCCATCGCAATATGACGATAGATATTCTAATTCCAAATTTTCTTATAATCAACATCATTGTAGTACAGGAGCTATCTTATCCTGTAGCGAACACCTCCGTATATCATTCTTCCCGTCACCGAACCCCAAATTAATGATGCATCGAAGTAATTACTGAAAGGCTGATCCGCCGCGATGATAGCATCCTTTTCAACATAGTTGGTAAGATTCTCGCAGCCTGCATATACTTCAAACGGCTTTTTCTTTCCTACACTTTTACTAACCTGCGCATTCATCATGACAAAAGAGGGAGAATAATTTCCTCTTTGATAAGGCGTTGGATTGCCGGCTGTCGATGGCAATCTTTTTTTCCCGTTAAACGTAATAGTGTAATCAAATTTCCATCCGCTCAGTTCGTACCCCAAATTGGCAAAGGCCCTATCTTTTGAAATCAACGGCTT
>DASXOT010000203.1:0-2054 GCA_036494065.1 Chitinophagaceae bacterium | reverse complement strand
ATTTACTTTGCAAAAATGAAAAATGGGGCAATTGTACTTAATGTAGTATTGCTTATTGCGGTTGGAGTGCTATTCTATTTTCATTTTGCTTCCAACAATTCGCATGAACCTTTACAAAACAGGGCGATAAAAAAGGATTCCTTTGTTACTGTCGCGCCTGGGGGTTGTAATATTGCGTATTTTGAAATGGACTCCGTGGAAGCGAATTTTGAAGCTGCTAAAGAGTGGAAAAATGAGCTCGAAAAAAAAGAAGATGCCATGAACACGGAGATGACCAACCTTCAGAATCTTTACCAGGAAAAATTTAATAATCTTCAGCAGCGTGGATCATCCATGACAGCCACGCAGGTGGAAGCCGCAAAAACTGAATTGAATCAGCTGGATGAAAGAATGCGAAATACAAAATCGAGGCTCGACCAGGAATATAAGAGCTATTACGTTCAAACGCAGCAGGAAATTCTCTCTATGATCCGGAAGTTTTGTACCGACTATAACAAAAACAAAGGGTATGCTGTGATTATTGCCGATGAACCCGGCCTTATCTTTTACAAAGACAGCACATTCGATATAACCAGCGATCTCCTCGTGGGGTTAAACAAAATATACACTCAGAAGAAGCTTGATAAAAAGAAGGAGTAGGAAAATGCAAAATGATTTAAAGGCCACCTAAGTTCGATTATTTTTTCGAATTTTCATTTTGAATTTCGACCTTGTTAAAGGCTCAAACAGCTCATGGCTAGCGACTTTTTTTTTCATCTTTAATTTTGCATTTTGACTTTTACAGCCGGTACAATTTTTAAAATCCCTATCTTGACTTCCAAACCTCCCTGCTATGCCGGATGAAATATCGACCGAACCAGCACACGCTACTTCATTTAAACAATCACTCGGTTTATTCGATGCTACCATGATCGTTGCCGGCTCCATGATCGGTTCCGGGATCTTTATTGTGAGTGCGGATATTGTAAGAAATGTGGGCAGCGCAGGATGGTTAATCGTTGTATGGTTGATTACCGGGTTTATGACCATAACCGCAGCAGTTAGTTATGGCGAATTGAGTGGCATGTTTCCAAAGGCAGGAGGGCAATATGTTTATCTGAAAGAAGCGTATAATCCGTTTACGGCATTTTTATATGGCTGGAGCTTTTTTGCTGTGATACAAACGGGAACAATCGCAGCGGTTGGAGTGGCTTTCTCAAAATTCTTAGCTTACCTGGTCCCGTCTGTCAGTGAGGATTTGGTAGCACTGGATCTGGGTTTTATAAAGATTTCACCAGCTCAATTGGTTGCGATTGGGCTGATTATTTTTCTTACTATCATTAACACGAGGGGAATTAAAAGCGGCAAGATTATTCAAACAACCTTCACAACAGTCAAGCTGCTGAGTTTATTCGGGCTGATAATCTTTGGTTTAATATTGATGAAACCGGGTGTTTGGTCAGCAAATTGGAAAAATGCCTGGGATATTCACAAACTAAATCTCAATGGCAGTATAGAAAGCTATACCATCATTGGTGCGTTTGGTGCGATGGCAGCTTCGATGATCGGTTCGGTTTTTAGTAGTGATGCCTGGAACAATGTTACATTCATCGCCGGCGAAATTAAAAATCCGAAGCGCAACATCGGTCTTAGTCTTTTTTTAGGGACGCTTATCGTTACTATCATCTATGTTACAGCAAATGTAATGTACACCGCAGTAGTTCCTCTGCATGGTATTGCGACGGCTGAAAAAGATAGGGTAGCGGTAGCGGCGGCCGATGTGATTTTTGGAAATGGAGGTACGATTATTATCGCGCTCATGATCATGGTGTCAACATTCGGATGTAACAACGGTCTTATTTTGGCCGGAGCAAGAGTTTACTATACTATGGCAAAAGATGGATTATTCTTTAAACCTGCGGGCGAACTAAACCGGTTTGCAGTGCCTAAATGGGGATTATGGCTGCAATGCCTTTTTGCATCAATACTTTGCCTGAGTGGCAGGTATGGTGATCTTCTCAACATGGTCTCATTTGTGGTGGTGATCTTTTATGTTCTCACTATTATAGGAATTT
>DASXOT010000202.1:0-12740 GCA_036494065.1 Chitinophagaceae bacterium | reverse complement strand
AATTGTTCCGATCAAAAAATCGGATATCCAGGTACAGGGTCAAACTTCTGGTGAATGGGTTTCGTTGGGAAAATTCAGATTACAAAAAGGAACAAAGTCAATAGTAACCGTTTCAAACAAAAATGCCGATGGGACAGTTGCTGCAGATGCCATACTTTTTGTGCCGGCAAAATAATTCCTTTGAAGTTTATTTTTTTAGATAGATCGTTCTGCCTTCTTTTGCCGATCTCCTGGCTGCATCCAATATCTCGACGACAATCATATTATTTTGCAGTGATGAAAGATCAGTGGGTTTAACAGTAATCTCACCATGCACTACGGCAGCTAGATAAGCGAATGGGTCATTATAAGGCGATGATTGTTTTGGTACTACCTGGTATTCCTCCGGTTTTGATGCGGATGTTTTTATTTTTAAACCCTCGCGATCAGCAATCATGTAACCATGCTTGCCATATATCTCAATATCTTTTCGTCCAAAAGGCCAGTTCCATGATGCCTGGATAATACCCAGCGCTTTTGGATAGGTGACAATAATAGTAGCCTCGTCATCCACTTTCGGATAAATATCCGGCTTGATTTGTTGCGTCACTGCAGTAACGCTAAGAGGTTTTTCTCCATTCATCAACCATGTAATTTGGTTAGCACCATAACAGCCAAAGTCGATGATCGCACCTCCGCCATTCTTCACTGGATCCGTTAGCCATTCAAAAAATTCTTTACTTACTCCAATCTCCTTTGGTCCTTCGTGCCCGTCATGGACCACCATTTTACGGATTTCGCCAATCGAATCGAGCTTTTCAAAGGCTTTATGATTGCTTCCATACCATGTTGTTTCATAGTTAGTGAGCAGTTGTATGCTATATTTTGATACAAGAGTTTGCATTTCCTGTGCATCTGAAAGACTAACCGCCAGTGGTTTTTCCACCATCACATTTATCTTTTTTGGTGCACATGCTTTTACTACGGCAAGATGCTCGTAAATGCTGTTAAATGCGCATACAGCTTCGGGCTTGCATTTGTCCAGCATTTCCTCCAGGGAAGAATACCATAGGGTGGAGGGCAGATTGTATTCTTTGAGATATTTTTCGGCTAATGCATGATTGCTTTCAGCAATACCGACGATTTCTAAGTCACCGTCATGTGCTCTTGCCAGTATTCCATGTACATGATCATGAGTCAGGCCCGCAATGCCCACGCGCAAAGGTTTAGACTGTTGGCTAAAAACAGAGGCCATTAGTGAAATAAAAAAAAGTGATAAAGACAATTTTCGTTGCATAATATAACAAGTTATCTATAAAGAATTAAAATCACCAGGTAAATAAATCAGCGGCGAATAGTCACTTCATTCCCTAATTTTTCGCATACTTCATCATTTGCAAAATCATATCAGGGTCGGGACAATTTCTTAAATATTTTTCCTTTTCGGAAAGTTTACATACACCAGGATAATCTCCCCTCCATTCACCCATATCAAAAATGATCTGGAAGTGCAGGTGAGGTGGCCATCGACCATTTTCAGAGGGAATACCAAATTCGCCAATAACATCTCCCTTTTTTATATTGATACCTTCCCGGAAATTTTTGATTGAATTTAAGCTTAGATGACCATACAAGGTATGAAACGGACAACCTTCAAGATTGTGAGTGAGTATAAGTGTGGCGCCGTAATCTCCAAAATTATCGTTGAAAGCAAAACTGTTTACAATCGCGTCTAGCGGTGACATAACAGCGGAATAGGGCTTGCCCCAAATATCAATTCCCAAATGCAATCTTCTTGGCTCTTCGCCCGAATCAAATACATGGCTACGTGAATATAGCTCCCGATATTCAAGATAGCCGCCAATCCCAAATTTAGCCGCGGCTTTTTCCAGTTTTGAATTGATGTATCCTATGAATTTTGCCGTATCTCCGGTAATAGTACCATTGAGCTCCTGGTTATTTTTTGTGAAATCCATCAGAAGCAACTTGTCTCTTTCACTATCGAAACGGACAACCTGATGAAAATTCCTGCGGTTGTCTTTCAAAATATCGTAAAGTATTTTCATTTTGTTGTGTATGATTCCTGATTTATCGTTTGCGACAATCAGGAAGGTGTCCGGAATATGTCAGCTGTACTTATTTGATCAATAGTTTCACAAATTTCTTATTTTGGATTTGTATATGAAGCTATTAAGCCCAGCCATATCATCGCTTGCCCGGATGAGGTTATGGCGTATCGAAGGATGGAAAAATAATCCCATCGATGCGCAGCGTGAAGTATTGCAGGATCTGGTAACCTCTGCCCAGTATACCGAGTTTGGCCGCAAATACAATTTTTCAAAGTTATTCAATATAAAATCCTACAAGCAGGCTGTTCCTATTCATGAATATAACGACATCAAACCCTATATTCAACGGATTATGAATGGTGAACAAAATATCCTTTGGAACACTCCAATCTATTGGTTTGCCAAAAGCAGCGGTACCACAAGCGATAAAAGCAAATTCATTCCGGTAAGTGAAGAAAACCTGCAGGACTGTCATTACAAAGCCGCTAAAGATGTCCTGACTCTATATTATGCTTTTAATCCCGACTCTGAATTCCTGACGGGAAAAGGATTGGTAATTGGAGGCAGTCACACTATTCATCAGATGAATGCAGACGTTCAGTACGGTGACCTGAGCGCTGTGTTATTGCAGAACTCCCCTTTCTGGGCTCATTGGCTGCGAACTCCTGATTTAAGCATCGCATTGATGGATGAGTGGGAAAATAAAATCGAAAAGCTTGCTAAGAGCACGATTTCTGAAAATGTAACGTCAATCTCCGGCGTGCCAACTTGGACGCTGGTATTATTAAAACGAATATTGGAAATTACCGGGAAACAATCTATCGGTGAAGTGTGGCCTGCGTTGGAGTTATATATGCACGGTGGCGTTTCATTTACCCCTTATGCAGACCAGTTCCGAAAAGTCATCGGAAGGCGAATAAATTACCTGGAAATGTATAACGCAAGTGAAGGTTTTTTTGGCGCGGACGAAATTCCTGGCGATGAAGGCATGCTTTTATTTGTCGATCACGGAATTTTTATGGAATTTATGCCAGTGAGTGAATATGGCAGCGCAAAACCCAGAACACTGGGGCTACAGGATGTTGAAATCGGGAAACATTATGCGCCTGTTATTAGCACTAATAGCGGCTTATGGAGATATTTATTGGGTGATACTGTACAATTTACCTCACTCTATCCATTCCGGATAAAAGTATCCGGCCGGTTAAAACATTTTATCAATGCATTTGGTGAAGAAGTGATCATTGACAATGCCGACAAAGCTATTGCTATTGCAAGCGAAATTACTTCTGCAATTGTAAATGATTATACCGCTGCACCCGTTTATTTTTCCGACACCTCAAATGGGGCGCATGAATGGCTGATAGAATTTGAAAAGGAGCCCGATAGCATTGAGCGATTTACCAATGAACTTGACAGCGCATTAAAAAAGATCAACAGCGACTATGAAGCCAAACGTCATAAGAATATGGCATTGCGAAAACCGATTTTACATTCGCTGAAACAGGGAATTTTTAACCAATGGCTCAAGGAAAAAGGAAAATTGGGTGGTCAGCACAAAGTACCCAGGTTGAGTAATGACCGAAAATTCATAGAAGAAATAATGCTGCTGATGTGACTATAAAACCCCTAATTGTTTCTTGAATTAAAATAGTCAAACCTACAATAAACGATCAATAGAATTATTTTTGCGGCCATATATTAAATACATACATGAAACTACTCGAAGGAAAAGTTGCTATAGTAACAGGCGCAGCGCGCGGAATTGGTGAAGGAATTACTTTAAAATTCGCTGAACATGGAGCGCATGTCTTATTTACCTATGTGAGTGAAAGCAGTGCGGAAAGAGCGAAGGCGTTGGAAGGTAAATTAAACAGTTATGGTGTTCGTGCGAAGGCTTATAAGAGTAATGCAGGTGATTATGCCGAATGCGAGGCTTTTGTGACAAATGTTTTGAAAGAATTTAACACGATCGATGTTTGTGTAAATAATGCAGGCATTTCAAAGGATAACCTATTGCTGCGAATGAGCGTTGACCAATGGGATGATGTGATACGGGTGAATTTAAAAAGCGTGTTCAATATGACGAAGCAGATCATTCGTCCGATGATGAAAGCAAAAAAAGGCAGCATCATCAATATGAGCTCGATTATCGGATTAATGGGAAATGCCGGCCAGGGAAGTTATGCGGCTTCCAAAGCTGGGATCATTGGCTTTACAAAATCTGTGGCAAAGGAATTGGGTAGCCGCAATATTCGCTGTAATGCTATTGCTCCCGGTTTTATTGAAACAGATATGACAGGGTATTTGAAAGATGGCGAACAAGCGGATAAATATAAAGCAGGAATTGCTTTGGGTAAATTTGGTACAGCTGAAGATGTGGCGAATGTGGCGTTATTTCTTGCTTCGGATTTGAGCTCTTATGTAACAGGGCAAGTGATTAACGCTGACGGTGGAATTTACATGTAACGGGCCGATTAATTATTTGACCATGTCCAGGAGAGAAAAAATTCTTTTCATACTCATTTTAGTCTTTCTGACAACGTTGTTTCTTCCATGGCTGAAGCTGCTCAATATTTTTTCAGCTATATTCCTGGGGGCATTTGCTTTCTTTTTTGATGTGTTTGACGGAGAATCCGCAGCTCCTGGTCGTAATAAATTTGCTGAAGTATTTATTAAAAAATGGAGATTGCTCAAGACCAGGAAATACCTCCAGTGGATGTTTCTTTTTTTCCTCATGGTGATCATCAGCGTATTTCTTTCGTCCAATTTTCATAAGGCATTACGCTACCTGGACCCTCGGCTACCTCTCTTATATTTTCCTGCAAGCATCGGCTTATTGGAGCTAAGAAAAGAATATAAGGATAAGGTATTATTAGCATTTTCCTGGCTCACCGCTTTCGTCATGCTTATTTGTCTTGCGTGGGGTATTTATCGCTCCCATTTCTTTAGGCAGAAAGAGTTTTTATATAACGATTCTTTGACCGAGATTTTAAAACAACAATCAATTTATATTTCGCTATTAGTAAATATTTCCATTTATATTTTTACCTACAATATCATTTACCGAAAAGTCCGGTCTAAGGGCTGGATGTTCCTGGCTGTCTTATTTCTTTTTGGTATAAGCTATTTGCTTGCCAGCCGCAACTTGATGTTAGCCTTATATGTTTTTACTCTCGTGTTCGCATTCTATTATATCTTCAAAAACAAAAAGTATCTCGAAGGGGCGACACTTGTTCTGGGCTTGGCGTTGGGGTTTTTTGCCATTTTTAATTTTTTTCCGAAGACATTAAACAGGTTCAAAGAGTTAACATTTACCCAGTTCAACTACCAGAGTTTGGGTAAAGAAAGCCATTATAATATGGAGGTAACGGCTGATCAATGGAACGGGGCCAACTTTAGGTTAGCTGCCTGGCGTTGCGGATGGGAATTGTTTTTAAGCAAACCAATTACCGGCGTGAATATAGGTGATAAAAAAGATGTCCTGATGAATAAGTATAAAGAGAAGGATTTTCAATTTGCACTCCGGACTCAGAAGAATGTACATAATAATTATCTCGACATCCTATATAGTATGGGGGTGGTAGGGCTGAGTTTATTTCTTACCGGGTGGGTGGTACTTCCTATTATTTATGCAAGGCGGAACAAGGATAACCTGGCCTTACTGGTCATATTGACATTTGCTTTTGCCTGGATTACTGAAATATATTTCGATAGGAGTCTGGGCGGAATGCTGACCGGATTTTTCATTCCATTCCTGCTGTCATCAAAAAAAGAAGAAAATTGATCTATTGATTATCGGCTGTATATAGCTCAATAGCTTTTTTTGTATCGCCAAAGAATTCGATTTGGCCATTTTTCATAAATGCTGTGCGATTACAGTATGTTTGAATAACTCCCATACCGTGGCTGACCAAAATGACCGTTTTTCCACGAATCCATGAGCTTTCAAATACTTTGATCGCCTTTTCCTGGAATTTCATATCGCCTACGGAAAAGATTTCGTCCAGAAACATGATATCGGCGCCCGCATTGACAGCGATTGAAAATCCAAGTCGCGCCATCATTCCCGAGGAAAAGAATTTAACTTTTGTGTCAACAAAATCTCTTATTTCCGCAAAATCAACTATTTCATCAAATATGGTGTCAACTTCTTTGATTTTTAATCCGAGTACGGATCCGGAGACATAAATATTCTCTCGCGCGGTAAGTTCATGGCTCATGCCGACTCCCAGGTTCATAAGCATCGTGGAACCGTTGATTTTTATATATCCTGTGTCACTTGGATACACGCCTGCAAGCACCTTTGTTAGGGTTGTTTTACCACAGCCATTTCTGCCGATCAACCCAACGCATTCACCTTTATTGACTTCGAAAGACATCATTTTAAGCGCGGGCACATCCTTCCGTTTTGGAGGATTAAACAAGTTAAACAACCGGTGTTTGACTGTATTATGACTGTCTTCCGAAATGTGGAATGTTTTACTGATGTTCTTTGCCGTTATCGCTATTTCATTATCCATGTCTATAATTTTTCTGCGGCTTTTGAACCCAGCCTGTTTAAAAATATAAATCCTAGCAGCAATAGAAAAATTGCGTAGCCAAAGTCGAATGCTAACAATTTAAAATCGGGTTGTGAGGCCTCCATCATTGCTTTTCTCGCATTAATGATAATCCCGGCGATCGGATTTCCATAATCAAAAGAAGGCAAAGCCGCTTTGAAGGTGGATAGTTTAAAAAAGATCGGTGAAAGGAAAAAAAGGAATGAAGTGATCACGATCCAAACCTGCGAAATGTCCTTGGCCACGACATAGATGGATGACAGGATCAGGGATACCCCAAGTGATAAAATGAAAAGATCCAAAAAAATTGCGATGATCCAAAAGTTTTCTACCGAAAATCCAATCGATTCCTTCTCCAGAAAGTTGTAAAAAATGAGAAACATGATAAAATTGAAGAAGAACCCGATTGAGTTACTCAAAAGCGTTGAGACATATATCTCCAGTTTGTTCATATTACTGTACTCATACAAATACTTTTTTGTGTTTAGTATTTGAATAGTTCCCGTAGTAGATTCTACAAAAAAATTCCAGATTATGATGCCGATAAAAAGATAAGAAGCGAATGCGGGGACGTGCTGATTTAACACAATCTGGAAGACTACGTAATAAATTACTATATCCATTAGCGGCTTTATCAGCGCCCAAAGCAGGCCTAATTTATTCTCATAATAGCGAAGCTTAAATTCAATCTTTGCTAAAAGCCAAAGCCGCTCAAGTTTATTAGTCCTTTTTATCCAATCAGTCAGAATTTTAAAGATCATATTTATTTATTAAGGAGACGGTAGATTTTATATGCAATTTTTCGGGTGAACTTGTTCCTTTTTATAAGGCGAATCAATTTCCTGGACAAACTTCCTGCTAAAGGGATCTTTTCTGCCAAATGATAGTCCAGGGAAGGATTATCCAAAAAAACCCCGGATCCATTCGCGGTCATTAGTCCGAAAATATCGGCGGCAAAACTACCGTAAAACTTTTTATGCTTGTTAGCTATATACTGACAGAGAATGATTTTTTTTGTTTTTGAGATGTCCCTGATCATTGAATTTGACCGTACTCTGTAATAAAATAAAAACTCCGGAAAAACTACAGCTTTGTAACCTGCGGCAATCAATGCAATAACACTTTCATAGTCTTCCATGCCCTGGAAGGTCATGGTAGTGTCGTTTTTGCCATGATCGAGAAAGGTTTGACGTTTATATACCAATGAGCTGGAGTTAATCGTATTGTGATACAGAATGATCGGAGGCTCGGGTGTAAAGGCTGCCCAATTTTTCCCAGAGTCGCCGAAATATTTTGACCAGGAGCCGGCAAAGTGAACATTGGGATAATTGCTAAGAACAGTGACGGCCCTGGAATAATACATGGAATCAACCTTATCATCTGCATCAAGGAATGCCAGGAATTCGCCCGCTGCTGCTTCAGCACCGGCATTTCTTGCATGAGAGAGTCCCCGGTTGCCGGTGTCTATAATTTTAATATTCTTTTGTTCCCGGTATTGATCTAATTTTTTAAGGCTGTGCAGATCCGTACTTCCGTCATTAACGATGATGATCTCCGTTTGATTATAGTTCGATGAAGCTACCGATTGGAGAGTCTCATCGATATAATTTCCCATATTATAATATGGAATAACAATGGATAAAAGCCCTTTCTGATGACCCCTCCCTGGAGAACTAACCTTCAATTCATCGTGTAGCCGAATAAACGGAAATTCGTTTTTCGAAAGCGGGTCAGAAAGTATTTCTTTAATTGCTGAATATTTTTTTTCATAGATTACTTTGGGACTATATACTGAGCTTATCTTTTGCCGTGCATGCTGCGAGATAACTTTCCGTTTATCGTTCGTTAATTCAAGAATTGTTTTTAATTCCATGGAAAAGCTTCCTGGTGTTTCATGGTCAAAAATAAATCCATCGATATTGTTTTCAACTACCTCAGATTGCCCGCCTTGTTTTGAAACGAGCACGATTTTTCCTAACGACATCATTTCAAAAACAGCGTAGGGAAGATTATCATTTACGCTGGGAATTATCACAAGCTGGGCGCGGGATAAACGGTTAGGAATATCAACCGGTTTTATTGTTCCTTCCAGTTTTAATAAACCTTTATCAATATAATGCCTGTACTTTTTCTTGATGATGTCACCCATTGTTTTTCCTTCAGGATGATAAACGATATCATTACTAGCCAGAATAAAGAGTGGTTTTTCAAAACCATTCTTCCACAATTCATCGAAGTAATTAAGTAAATGAAATGCTCCTTTTTGGACAGTCAACTTTCCGAAAAAAATGATCTCGCCGGCATGATTATCCCGATCCGCATTTTCATTGTCAAGCTGAGTAAGCTGGACAGGGTTCGGGATAATTTTTATATTCTGATTATTCAATTCAAACCTTTTCCTGAGTTCATTAAATATGAAGTTGCTTGGAAAAATTAGAAGATCGGCGGCCTGCAAGCAAAACCTTTCCATTTCACAGATCCAATAATTGGGATATTTGTATTCGGGAACATGGTTGTATTCCATGTAAAGAAACGAAGGCGAATGAATGGTTATGATAACGGGAATGCCAGCACACCAATCATAGAGCAAATATTTATATTGAAGTAAATAGTAAGAAATGCCCAGGTATTCCTGTGACTCTATAATGTCTGGCTTGCCTTCGCGCTCAATAAAAAGTTTTACGACATGGGCAAACTCGTAGCTAATATTGGTCACATGACCAAGAAGTGCGGAAGATTTCGTTTGTGAAGGGTTGAAGCGAATAATCTTTAGCCGCTCCGTCTTTTTTTCTACACGGATTGTGCTCACTGTATCGTCATTGACAAACACGGAAACATCATGACCTTCATCGGCCATTATTGAGGAGGTGACGGCGCAATAAGTCCCGATGCCGCCGCCGTAAAAAGGGGGATATTCAGTTGTCAGGAGCCAGTACTTCAATCTTTTCGTTTTTTTACGTTATCGTTGAATAAAGAGCGAAAAGTTCGCTTTCCCATAATTACTTTAATGACGTGTCCAATGCGTTTGTACCATGTGGGCAGAATTTCATACTCATGATTGTACCAATCCAACAACTCAAAGTATTCTTTTTCGCGAATGTTTTTGCTTATCGTTAAAAAACTTAGGTAAAGATCAGCCCGCTGATTCATCAAATGTCTTTCGTATTTATTGTCTTCATTTAACGATATTAGCTGCAAGATATCGTCTGTCTCTTTCAAAATTTCATCGACTATATCATTTGTTTTCGGCAATTCGTCAAAATCAATGTTACCAATTATCAGCTTTTTCTTCCTGGCGTGCAAGACAGTTTTATAAAATTGTTCTTGTAATTTTCGTTGTTCAAAAAAATTAGCAGGGAGAATAGAGACATTATCATATTCCTGTGTTTCCATGTCGGCTGTCGTAAAGGATGTGAAATGAAATAAACTTACTTTCGATCCCTGGGCAAGAAAAAAATCATCCAGGCGCCTGGTTTCCCGGATTGTTGAATGTTCATCTCTGTCGCGTAGTAAGATTATGCGAGCTCCTTCATTTGTTAAATACGTATCGAGTGAAGTAATACAATACAACCACGATAACTGTTCTTTGCCAAGGTCGGCTAAAATAGAGCTCGAAAGAGTAAATAAAAAGAGCATTCTTCGACTACAAAGCGAATTAAATAAGCCCTCATTTAAAATTTGAACGTCATTTAGATTTATGTTCAGATAAATGTCGGTCAGGCGATCTCTGCCCTGGTTCATTTCTTCAATAAACGTCTCAGCAAGAATATTATAATAGGCTTGTCGCAACATAAATTTATATTCCATGAATCTTGTAACCCCCGGAAGTGACGATCCAGCTAAATAACCTTTCCCACGAGTGAGTAAAGGTTCCGGAAAAATTGTCGAGGACATTGCCATCCTCCAACGATTTCCTGATTTCCAACGGATCATTTTTCGTAAAGAAATCTTCAAATGGCCTTGCTCTTACCCAAAACATGGTCCCCGCAACAAATTGATGACTCGGGGGAGCTATTTTGTAGCGCTCTGTTATTTCAATGATTTTTTCGCTATTTGTATTGGTCGAATTCTCGTCTTTAATATTTCCATTTACAATGTATTCTTTCGCGGCGATCAATCCGCAATATTTATGCGAATCAAAATAGTTAAAAATAATCTGGCTCTGTTGGCGTTCTATAATTTTCATTAATCCCCGTTTCCATCTTGAGCTTTTCAATGCTTGTAAGCTTCTTTTGTCATGCAGCAGCAGAAGGTAATCACAGGGTTGCTTCAGGTGAAAATAGACAGAAAGCAATAGCAGTTTTCCACCGATATCTTTTCCCTTATTTGAGCTAAACAGAATTATACAGCCAGGGAATTCACTGCTCAATTTCTCACTGATGTTTTTTTTATCGGGAGTAATATCGCAAACATTAAATAGTAATAGAGGAGAAGTTTCAGAAACCACATGATGCAATTCATCGCAGATTGCATCGATGTGATCCTCATAGAAAATGTGATAGAGAATCGCGGTTCTATTTGTAACCTGCCCAATGTTCACTTATTTCAACTTTAATTCATTTCGCAAATCAGGTATAAATCCAAAATTATTCCCATTATTCATGAAATTGAAATTATGAAAGCACTTATTGCGGAAACAGTCGGTGTTTGTCTCGAACCTTGAGCAAAGTTGGCATAGCAATTCAGCGAATTCTTCAGGAACCATGTTTTCCAGGCTGAAGATATTATCATGATAATGCGATAAGTTTTTGTTGTAAAAACTATTAGTGATAACTCCGAGATCGAAGGCAGCCATTTCCAGCGGAGGATAACTGGGGTGAGGCGAAATCATCAATGAAGCGCCGAGGGCCGAGGTTAACAATAGTTCGGCATACTCGTGTAAACTTACTTTGCCCTTGACGTGGATAATATTTCCGTTGAGCAATGGTATTGGGTTATAAAACTCACCGAGAGATATCACCTCCCACTCGTGGGAGTTGGCATATTGCTCGCTCCACATCTGTAATCCCCTGATCAAAATCTCAAGCCCGTTACGTTCTACCGTAGGTCTTCCGTAGAAAATGATTCGCCGCTTTTTGAGGAATTTGTTTTTTTCCGGAATAAAAAGAGCCAGGGTTTTATTTAAAGAAGGTTCAAAGACATAGGCGAGTTTAAAGCGAAAGCCGGTGTTGTAAAAGTAATCGTAAAGCAATTGAGTGTTTACAATGACAATTAAATTGTTATCATGATAAGTACTCAAAGCCATCGCATACCGGGAAGACCATTTATAAAAACCTGGTTCAAAATCCTGTACCAGGTAAATCATTGGTGGAGGGAGAGTCTTCCATTGTCGCTGTTGCCATTTTAAAATCCCCTTCGCAACATAGGCAGTCCACCAGGCAGTGGTAACGAAAATGTCCTGCTTTCTGACAGGAATAGTTTTATGGCTTCGATCACCAAAACAAGTAATTAATTTACCCCGGCGATCGGGCTCATCATAGCGTACTACTTGCCAACTATCTGCATCCGCCAGGGCTTGCAGATCACTGTTTATTTCGTCGGTAATTATTATTCTAACATCCGTATCCTGCTGAATGAGATGTAAAAAAAAATCGATCGCCGTATTGATTCCACCAAATGCATATTTTATTGAAAGAGCAGGCACTAAAAGATTAAGACGTTTTTCAGAAAATTCACTCATTCTGCAGGCAATGGCCTCTGTTTCCGTTATATGATAGGCCGGCGACAGCATAGAATTTACCGGTTGTTGCACATTTCCTTCATCAAGCATCCTAAGAATTTTGTTTTTGACTTTAGCAAGGATCTCTCTCATATTGGTTACTGTTTGCAAATGGGCGAAATATGACCAAGCGATAAATTAGGATTATAAAATGGATCGTATCGCTGGGTCCGAAAAGGTTCATATTTCAAAGCAGATTGTACAAAATCATTATCAGGAACTGTGGTGCCACGGCTTTTCGACTCATAGTGAAATAGGCGGACATAAGCATTGAGAACATTAAACAATCCTTTTTTATGAGCCCTTATACCTAACTCCACATCGCTCCCGCAAATAATGAAAGATTCATCGAAGCCGCCGAGCTCTTCGAATTTTTTTTGCTCTATAATCATACACGCCCCTGTGTTTGCC
>DASXOT010000201.1:0-1581 GCA_036494065.1 Chitinophagaceae bacterium | reverse complement strand
CTACATCCGGATCGAAAATATTTATCTTATTACCCATGAACGGAATTCCGGGAATTTTCTTACCGGGATCAAAGAACAGCATTTTCAATTGTTCTTTATGTTTCTCTATTCCCGACTTTGATTTTGTGCTAAGTTCAACTCCTTTGACAATATTATTTTCTCCGCAAACTTTGTCTTTGGTAAAAAACAAACTGGCATAAAGCTCTGCTGTGTAATAATTAAAATTTCCCCCGTCATCATATATATCCCCGGTTATAGTCTGTTGAGCCGTTTCCATAGTTCTGCAACCATTCGCTACATGTTGAATGGTCCTGCTTTGCAACGACGCCTTAACATTGCCGTTTTTATCTTTCATTCTTATGTCATTCAAAGAGGTGAATCCAAGAATGTGCAGCGTACGAAATGCTTTATAGAAAGTTGTATCATTTTTTATCAGGCGAAGGAATTTCTCTACGTTAAAATTACTATGAACAACGACTTCTGAAAGTGTAACCATACTTTTCAGCCGTTCGTTGTCCAACGAATCATTTTGGCAGAAGGCCGATTTGAAGATCAGTAAGCAAAAAAAAGCAGGAATGATCCTGTTAGCGATACCTGCACAGCGGTTAATTGATTTTACCCGGTTGTTATTTTGGAAAAACCATTTTATAATCCACATTCACTTTACCTTTTGAAATGTCGTCTAATTTTCCCTTCATCAGTTTCCGTTTCAATGGTGGCAGATAATCGATAAACAGTTTCCCTTCCAGGTGATCATATTCATGCAGGATGATGCGGGCTGTAAGACCATGAAACGTTGTCAAATGGGGCTCAAAATTTTCATCGCGGTATCGCAATGTCACCGTCTCATTTCTAACCACATCTTCACGAATTTTCGGAATGCTCAGGCACCCTTCATTATAGGCCCATTTTTCTCCATTTACACCATCAATCCTGGGATTCATAAAAACTTGTTTGATACCAGGATCATCCGGATACTTGCCGCGATCTTCCGCTTCCATATTTGTAAATATCTGGCTGCTGTCTATCACAAAAAGGCGAATGTCCCGGTTCACCTGCGGCGCGGCTAAACCTACGCCATTACTGGCATACATGGTTTCCCACATATCTTCAATGAATTTCGGCAAATTGGGGTAACCAGGAAAAATATCCTTACTAACAGATCTCAGGATCGGGCTGCCATAAGCTACAATCGGAAGTACCATTGTTCAATTAAATTAGCGCAAAGTTACCGCAATTCAGTGATTGACCAACGACGTGTCATTGGTTGTAGTGTAAGTATTCCTGCAATAAAATCGTAGCGGCGATCTCATCTACCAATGCCTTGTTTTGTCTTTGCTTTTTTTTCAGGCCCATATCAATCATCGCCCTTGTTGCCATTTTGGACGTAAAACGTTCGTCGACCTTAAGAACAGGTATGGAAGGAAAATTTTTTTGCAATTCTTTCACTATTCTCTCCACCAAAGGGGTGGCATCTGTATCAGAATCATCTAAATTCTTTGGCTCGCCGATCAGAATTAACTCTACTGCTTCTCTGTTAAAATAATCCTTTAAATAGGAAACCAACTGTTTTGATTCAAC
>DASXOT010000200.1:0-4604 GCA_036494065.1 Chitinophagaceae bacterium | reverse complement strand
CAAAGATGTCCATGTCTCCGTCATGATCCACATCTGCAACAGCTACACAGGATTTTTGATAAAGTTTCTGAACGAGGAAATCAGTTTTTTTTGTAAAATGTCCATTGCCATCATTGATATAGAGCCGGTCTTCAAGTAACATGGGTGAATTGCTTTCGGGCTCATTTCCTCCACTGATCACCAAAAGGTCTTGCCAGCCATCCCCACTCGCGTCAAAAAATACAGCATCCACATCTTCATACATGGCATCCTTGTTAAACAGCGCCGTATCGATGGGAACAAAGCTGCCGTCCTTTTTTTGCATCATTAATGCTCCCGGTTGATTTCTTGCGCCGCAAACATAAAAATCGTCAAACCCATCCTTATTAATATCTCCCACGGCTATTTTGGGGCCTCTCGTACTTTCTTTGTGTGGAATAAGATATTCGACATTAAAATCATTGAAATTATCCTCTTTATGTTTCCATTTACAGTCAACTTGCTCCGACACATTCTCAAGAGCTGGTTTTTTTGGCGGGAAAAAAGCATTATAATCAAATGTGGCTGACGCTTTTTTTTGATCAACAGTTAATTGCTTATTTGCCTGTACATTTTTAATCAACTGGTATTGCTGATTGGGCCACACAATTAACAGGCTATCTATTGTCGCAGATTCACCCAATCCAAAATGTAGTCGCGTATCTGATGAGGATTGAAATCCTCTTGTTAGCATCAGTTCCTGGTATTGCATTTTATTACCCGCAAACAGATAGGCTTTTGCGCCTACTCCGAATGTATTTAACCCTGCCCCCTTGAATGCAATTGAAATATAGTTTTTTGGAGACGCATTATTTTTTAAAACGACGGCCGGCGCGTTCAAAGAATTGATCACGAGATCTAAATTTCCATCGTTATTCAAATCTGCATAAGCCGCGCCATTAAAATAGCCCTTCATATTTCCCGTACCCCATTCATTGCTGACATTCGTAAATGAATCATTGCCGGAATTCCTGAAAAGAAAAGGATGAGAAGAGCCATCGGGCATTTTATCAAGTGTTGCCTGGTCATATTCGTCCGATGCATTTCGATTTACTTTTGTTACCAGGTCTGAGACAAAACGAACATAATCTAAATCGACAGGTCTTTTTACAATACCGCTAGACACAAATAGGTCCTTATTACCATCATTATCGAAATCTGCAAATAGTGGACACCAACTCCAATCAGTTGCAGAAATACCCGCCATTAATCCCACATCACTGAAACTGGTCCCATTTCCATTGTTTCTCTGCAGACAATTCCTTGAAACCTGGTTCTGGAAACCATTCCGTAAGATTTTAAAATTATAGATGTCAGCATTTTCTTCGCTACCATACGTTTTTAATGTTTTTTCGTCAGGTGGTAGCATATCAACAGTTGCAACATCCGGTTGGCCATCGTTGTTGTAATCCGCAATATCGTTCCCCATGCTAAATCGGGAATAGTGTCCGAAATGCTTTGCGCCACTTTCAGTGAATGTACCGTCACCATTGTTTATATAGTAATAATCGTTCTCATGAAAATCGTTGCCAATATAGATGTCGTCCCATCCATCATTATTCAAATCTGCAACAGAAATACCCAAGCCATATCCCAGGCTGCTTTGATAAATACCGGCCTGCGCGGAAACATCCGTAAATTTTTTTGCTGGTGTATTGAGGTCATTTCTATAAAGACGGTCACCGGCATTGGGATCAAATTGCCGCCGGTGTGAAGTATCCGCGATATTGTCATTGGGCCTGTGAGATTGATTGAGAACATAGCAGTCCAAATCTCCATCATGATCGTAATCAAAAAAAGCAACTTGTGAGGTAAAGCCGGAGAAATCCAAACCATATTCCTTCGCCTTTTCAGTAAATGTATTGTTGCCGTTGTTGATAAATAACTCGTTTCTACTTTGAAGTTTTCCATTGATATTTACAGCACTTACATAAATATCGAGATAGCCATCGCCGTTGACATCCGCCATTGTAACACCACTGCACCAGTCCGATGAACCGGCTACGCCGGCTTTATCTGTAATATCCTCGAATTCAAAATTGCCCTTGTTCAGGTATAATTTATTGTGCCCTTTACTGTTTGCCGTAAAATAAATATCAGGTAATCCATCATTGTTAATATCACCTACAGCTACGCCACCGCCATTATAATAGTATAGATAATACAATATGCCGAATGCCCTTTGCTTTTCGAGATTATTTTCAAAATGGATATTTGTCTTTGAAGGAGATAAGCTTGTGAATAAACTGTTCTGCCGGTGACAGGAATTAAAGCTCAGAAAGACCAACAACAAGGAGACAATATTCATTAATCTGTATCTCATGATAGATTGCTACTTTTTAGAACCGCTCCTGGTATGAGCGTCTTTTTGTTTGAGAAGGGTTAGAATTTTTTGCGTTTCATCGGGATAGATTTTTATGTAATGGGTACGCATTAATGCCGGTGTAGGTGCGTCCGCTCCCTGCAGATACACGGCTACCGCATGCGAAAGTTGTTTGGGCATATGACAGTCAATGCAGTTTGCAGTGATAGAAGGACCGATCTGGGCAGTTAGCTTACACTGCTTTTGTCCTTCGCCATGACAGGTCATGCACCGTTGCGAAAATATTTCAATCTTCCTGTTTTCATTCTCATGAACATTGTGACAATTTATACAAGTCACATTTCCTACAGTAAAACATTTGCTTAGTGAAAGCAAGCCCATTTGATTACCGTGTACATCAATATTATCTGCGTTTAAAGCCGCTGTTTGCAATGAAAAATAATTAGAAAGGGTATCACCTGCCTGGAACGAAAACGAAGGCTTAGTTTTTGTGAGCTGGCCACCATGACAAAGCGAACACAAATCCAGTAATCTTTCCCTTGGAAGCTTACCGGGGTTTACAATATATCTCGCTTCTTTAACCGTAGGATTCTTTGACTGAAAAGCTACATGGTCTGCTGCAGGTCCGTGACATTTTTCGCAGTCCACCGCATAGATGATTTTATTACGATCAAAGTCATCAAATCTTTGAGATGTATCGGAAATTTTTTCAAAATATGTGCTATGACATTCAAGGCATCTCGATGTAATGGGCCTATAAAAGGCGACTTTGTTTGGCGGATATCCGGGACTATTTGACCATTGTAAAGCTGGTGTAAAATAAGTGATCGGCAATTGAACCAGCCGGTCCTTTAACCAGTTCAGATAACTTTGTCCTTTTCTTCCTGAGCCAATGACGATATCAAATCTTCCTTTTTTTATCTCAGTCCCATTGCTATATTCAACCTGGTAAAAACTACTATCTCTCTTTTCCATCGTTACATTGGTAAACGGATCAAAGGCAAATACATTATGGTCGCCTGAAAAACTTCCCAAAATATTTCCCTCACTAGCAATGGCCGATGTAAGGTGATGTTCGGTGTGAATATGTTTTTCGTAGATGTCCCTGTGGCAATTTGCACAGACCGCCGATCCCGCAAATTTTTTAAACTCATTGTTATTAACTGGCTTTTTCTCATTGCTGGCATTATTCATGCATCGCACCAGGCAAAAAATACATGCAACAATAAGGAAGAGAACTTTTGCGGATTGGCGAGTAATTAAAAAGTCTTTTTTATAAACCACTTTAAATTTAAGAGGCTGAAACAATGTTCAGCCTCTTCGTTTAATCTATTAAAGCTATTTTTAGAAAACCTCTTACTGTTTATTATTATATAAGGCCGCTACATCGGTAGGAGCAAGCGCCACATTATAAAAACGGATATTGTCAAGTAATCCAGGGAAACCGGACATCCAGGAATTGTTTGCATAAGTGTCTACGATATTCACTGCTTCCTGGAATCCGCCTACTACGAGTTGTGAAGCTTTGCCATCAAAAGCGATTGTTTCATTTGTCTTCTGGTCAAATTGCACACCGTCGCGATACAGCGTGGCTGTTTTTGACGAAGCGTCGTAGACAAATGCTACATGATGCCATTGTCCATCATACATATTTGGCCAGCGAGCGTTTCCCGTATAGTTGGAAAAATCCCAGTTATCGTCAGAAGCATCGGCAAAATGGAATTTCAACTGCATTGAGTCGGATGTACTTGCCTCGTGGTCTGCATACACAACCACGTTGCTCCAGAAATTGGTTGTACTTGATAAGGCCAGCACACCATCCGCGTTAACATGATCCTTTTGTGCCTGGGTAATATTCATCCAAAATGCAATAGTAAAGCTAGATGAACTGCCGAAATCATTTGCATTCACGTAATGGATAAATCCATCTGTTGCGCCCTGGTAAGCGGTACCGCTCACACCCGGGCCATACGTTATCTGGGACGGTGGGAAAAACGACGGATATTGTGAGACGCTGTCTTTAAAGCGAATGTTGATTTGTTTGTCCTGTGGAGATGTTGAATCAAACGGAAGGAAAAAGCGAAGTGAAGTAGTTGGTGTTACCGGGTTATCCGTTGGATAATTCTTTGGCAATGCCGGTTTCTCCAATTTCTGACAACTAATCATCCCTGCGACAAGAGTCACCACCAACAAAATCTTAAAGGAACTATTTTTTAACATGATGATAATTTTAAAATATAAACGAATCATTACCATTCCGGGT
>DASXOT010000199.1:0-5171 GCA_036494065.1 Chitinophagaceae bacterium | reverse complement strand
CGAAAATGGGGAGAAAATTGCTCATTATCTCCGCGACCATAAAAAGGTCGGAAGGGTGTACTGGTGCGGCTTTGAGGACCATGGAGGCTATTGCATCGCTAAAAAACAAATGCGTGGTTTTGGCGGCATGTTAAGCTTTACTTTAAAAGATGAAAGCGAGCAAGCCGCAAAAAAATTAATGTCATCTACAAAGCTTTTTTCCCTGGCAGAAAGTCTTGGCGGTGTAGAGTCTCTTATCAATCACCCGGCGTCTATGACACACGCTTCTATTCCCCGCGAAGAACGAATAAAAAATGGATTAAGCGATTCTCTTATTCGTTTGAGTGTCGGAATTGAAGATGCGGATGATCTGATTGATGACCTAAAGCAGGCATTAAGCATTTCTTAAAATTTCTGGCATAAACTCACTTATGATCTCCGGTTGAAACCATGCAGTTTGGTATGGCTATTGTTTTATTTAAGCTAAACAATTTTATGAGTAGTTTACTTTATATAATTGCCGTGATATTGATTATTGGATGGTTGCTCGGATTTTTTGTTTTTGCAGCAGGCAATATCATTCATATATTATTAGTACTCGCAGTTATCGCTATTTTGGTTCGCCTGATCGGCGGCAGTAGAAATCCTGTTTAAGTACCCTTGAATAAAATTCTAATTTTATCCCCGTATGAATTCGGGAGATCTAATAGAATTTTTAAATAAAAAGGTTGATACGTACAATCAACCTTTTTTTATTAAGCACGATCCTATTTCTGTTCCTCACCAATTTTCCAGAAAACAGGATATTGAAATAGCTGGTTTCTTTGCTGCTATCTTTTCCTGGGGAAATCGCACCACAATCATCCGGAAAACAAATGAATTGATGGGGCGTATGGATATGTCACCTCACGAGTTTTGCCTCACTGCGAACAAAAATGAATTGAAAAGACTAAAAGGTTTTAAACACAGGACTTTCTGTGAGGAAGATTTATTCTATTTTGTTGAATTTCTTCACCATCATTATCAAACTTCCAATAGCCTGGAAACCGCTTTCAGCCAATGGTTGAATGTAAATAGTCAAAACATTGAAGAAGCGCTAAATGGTTTTAGAAAATATTTCTTTTCTTTAGATCATCTAAAGCGAACTGAAAAACATGTTTCATCGCCTCTTCAAAAAAGCACATGCAAAAGGCTGAATATGTTTTTGCGATGGATGGTGCGAAGAGATGACAAAGGAGTTGATTTTGGCATTTGGAAAAGCATTTCGCCTGCGCAATTAATTTGCCCTGTGGATGTGCATGTGGCAAGGGTGGCCAGGCAATTGAAATTGTTAAGAAGAAAGCAAACAGACTGGCGGGCAGCAATTGAACTGACGAGTAATTTGAAGAAATTGGATAAGAATGATCCTTGTAAATACGATCTTGCTTTATTTTCCCTGGGAGTACATGAAAAATTCTAACGTATGAACAATGTCCAATTGACTATAATTGACGAACTCTCGAACAACCTGGAAATTGATCTTCATGAGCAAAAAACAATGGGAGAATTAAAAACTGCGGTGATCAATTATGTTAACTACATGATCAGTCACAATCCCGAAAAGCTGATGCACATTCTTTACAGGGTTGACGTATCAGAAAAATCACTTAAGGTAAAGCTTCAAAACGAGGAAACAGATGCCGGAAGCATTATTGCAGAAATGATCATCGAAAGACAGTTACAAAAAATTGAATCAAAGCAGGCGTTTAAAGCGGATGATGATATTCCCGAGAATGAAAAATGGTAACAATTGCCACGGAGACACGGAATAGGTTAGGTTACTATCCTTTTAGCCAATAAAATCATTTTTTTAAAAACATGAGCTCCTTAACTTTTTCCTTGTCCTCTTTTTCCTTCCTGAGATCAAACATGGTCCCGAAAACATGATCCCAAATTGTAGAGCTCACGCCAAACCCCATGTGTTCATTTTTATAGTGATGGAGATGATGATTTCTCCAGAGAGGTTTCATCCATTTGAATGGTGGGTTCCACGCATGAATAGCATAGTGCATGCTTCCATACATCAGGTAGCCGAAGATGAAGCCGGGGAAAAACATAAATGCATTTTCCTGCATTAACAGATACATCAGAAAGAAAATAACTGAGGCGATAATAAGACTCGGAACAGGAGGCATAAATAAACGTTCCCTATCGCGCGGGTAGTGATGATGATTACCATGAAGAACATATACAATTTTCCGTGCTCTCTCACTTTCAGCTACCCAATGAAAAATAAATCGATGAGCGATATATTCGAAAAAAGTCCAGAAAAACATACCCCCCAAAAAGGTTAAAATTACCCTTGGTATAGTGTAATTGAGATGATTATTGCTGTAATACAGCATATACGCCATGATGGGCAGATAGATACCCCAGATTACCAACGGATGGGTTTTCGTCAGCATTTCAAGATATTGACTCTTAAAAAGCCTGGCCTGACCCTTATTATGAATCTTTTCAAATTGCATGGACAGCAAAAATACGCAAATGCAGTGACTCATGAGTTCAGACTCGGTAGTCGGCAGTCCACAGTAACCAGTTCAACGATTGTCAACGGGCGATTGTGAATTGTGAATCATTCACTGGTGTCGACCTTGGACTATAAACGATAGATCACATAGCTTCTTCGAAAATATCCTCTGGCATCCTGTTTTGTTTCAGGAGCCTATAATGATTTTTTAAAGATCTCCACAGGCTGTACTCTCTATAGGGCAGATTATATTTTCTTGAATATTCTTTTAAAAGCTTTGTTATTTCCGGGTAAAAAACATGGTGAATATTCGGGAAAAGATGATGTACTATATGATAGTTAAAACAACCCATAAAGAAACGCGTAAACCAATTGTCATTCGTAATGTCATTTGTTGTTATCATCATATGCGTCATCCAATCATGAGGTAATTCATTGTCTTTTGATGGTAACGGGAATTCAGATTCGGTATTGGCGTGCGGACTTAATAAAATAAGCAGGGAAAAACAGCTTGCCGTAAACAGCATGATAGCGAAAGCGCCAAGAATCGTAAGCCAGGAAATACCCAATAATATTTTAGGGACAAGCACGAGATAGAGAAGAAATAATGTTTTAAAAAGAAAGAGTTTATAATATTCTATCCTGGGAATCGTAACCAGTTTTCTCACGGGTTTCGTTTTGTCAAAAAAATCTTTAAAATCCCGTACCAGCAACCAATTTGCCAGGTAAAAAGGATAAAGCAACGGTAAATAAATATGTTGGAATTTATGCATTTTTGAATAGGCTCCATCCGGAAAAACGCGGAAGATGCTGCTTTGTTCAATATCTGTATCCCATCCATTTACATTAGGGTAGTTGTGATGAAACCGCACATGCCTGAGTCTCCAGATAAAACTATTGGCGCCCATCAGGTCAAAAAAGTAAACGTACAGATTATTCAATCTTTTCGATTTAAATACCGTGTCATGCACCGCATCGTGAATCGTATTCAGGAAAATAATGACGAGTAAAAAACCAAGAAGGCAATAGCAACCGTCTAAAATGATTACACTTTTTCCCCATAGTAAAGCTGAGATATAAGTGAGAATATAGAGAACTGGAAAGAGGAACGCTTTAAAGACTATAACCAGCCTGTAATTTGGCGTCGAATGACGAACCATTTTATTTACATCCTGGCGAAGGCTGGCAAAAATATGTTCATAGCCCGTTCTTGAATAATGAGGTTTTATTAGTTGTTCCACCCAGGTTAATTTTTTAATTAAAAGTCTTAAATAAAAAATTATACCATGACGACTGATCCTTTAAATTCTGAAAGACTATCTCAATTTTTTAAGCGCTTCTTCCAGTTTATCAATCATTTCACCAATCTCTTCTTTTTTACACGTACCGACGCTCAATCGATACCAGGGTGAATTACCGCTGGCACCAAAAGCGTAAAAGGGAACTACGGCCAGGCCTGCTTCATTGAGAAGATAAGCCGTTACATCTGGCTGGTTTTTAAGCAAATTTCCACCGGGCACTTGTTTGCCAGCCAGGTCAATTTTTATAGTGAGATAAATAGATGCTTCCGGAGCGATGGCATCCACTGCAAACCCTTGTTTTTTTAATTTCATAAACCCATCATAAATACCATGCAGGCGTTCCTCGATTTCTCCTTTAAAATGTTTCAAATATTTTTTTATGGCATCACGTTGGGGAAGAAATTTCGCAACTGCTTTTTGTTCCGCCATAGGCGCCCATGCACCAATGTGTGTAAGGATGGCCTTCATTTTTGACATCACTGTTGACGGTCCCATGCTCCAACCAACCCGCACACCCGTTGATGCAAAAACCTTGCTGATGGCGTCAATATAGATCGTATAATCTCGCATCTCCGGTCTCAGATTGACAGGATCATAGTGCTCGATCTTTCCATAGGTCAAATGCCAATACATTTGATCGTACATCACATATAATTTCTTCTCTGCTTTTCCACGGCGATTATTTTCCTCAAGCACCATATCGCAAATAGCCGCCAGCTCTTTTCTTCTGAACGTTGTGCCTGTCGGGTTTTGCGGTGAACATAAAGAAATCAATGTAGCATCTTTTAAATAAGGTTGAATATCGCCAGCCACAGGCATAAAATTGTTTTCTGGCCTGGTTTCTACCACCTGGTGTTGCCCTCCTACAAAATGCGTGTAATGATTATTATTCCATGACGGTACAGCATAAATAATTTTATCTTCCTTATCGCAAATAGCGCGGAACGTTGCATAGATCAGGGGGCGACCGCCCGATGCTACTAAAATCTCATTGGGTCCGTAATTCAGTCCTTCCATTTCTTTTACAAACGTGGAGATAGCTTCACGCAAATCAAAATTTCCCTCGGCAGCGGGATAATTCGTAAAATGGTTACGGTACGCTTCCACAATTTCATTTTCCAATTCCTTTGGTATTGGAAAAATGGACGGATCGAAATCTCCAACAGTAAAATTATAAATGCGTTCCCCCTGGCGAATTTTTTCACGAATCTCACCACCAAGTTTCACGATCTCTGAACCAATAAGCGTTTCGGAAAGATTTGACAATTTCATGTCGCAAAAATAAGCCTAGCGTAATAAACAATAAAGGCTGCGAGCGGCAACCTTTATTAAGTTTCAAATTGAATGAGCCACCCAAGAGACTCGAACTCTCGACCTGCTAT
>DASXOT010000198.1:0-2468 GCA_036494065.1 Chitinophagaceae bacterium | reverse complement strand
CTATAGTTTAATAAACTCAACTCTTCGGTTATTAGCCTTCCCTTCCGATGTTGAGTTATTATCGACAGGTTGTGTTTCGCCCTTGCCATCTGTTTCCATTCTCGCTCCGTCAATGCTAAAGTCTTTGATCAGAGTATTTTTCACCGCTTCCGATCTGCGCTTTGAAAGAGCAAGATTATCAGCATCGTTTCCGTCAGAATCCGTATGACCAACGATTTTCACCTTTACGGAAGAGTTTTCGGTAAGTACATTGGCAATATCTTTCAATACACCGTACGATTCAGGTTTGATCTTGTCACTGTTGACATCAAATAAAATTCCACGCGTTACAAACTTTCCCTCGGTGATCAGCTTATTCCTGGTATCGGGTGCACCTGCCGCAAACTTTAAATTGCCCAATAAATACCGGTCCTGGTCCTTCATATCTGACCCGATTTCAAAAAACAAGCTCGTATAGAGTTTATTATCGGGAAATGCACGCGGAAGATCGTAAACCTTTTCTTCATTTAAATAGACTCTCAATCGCTGTTTCTGTCTCCACATAGATACATGCACCATACGTTCTCCTTTGCCCATGCTGCTGAATTGCGTAGTATTCACTTCATTTTTGACCGCGCTTTGACCGTCTTCAAAACTCTCCATGTTAGTAAGTCCACCATTATTAATACCATTTGTTGGATGCACACTTATTTTCACGCCGGACCTTTTTCCATCTGCCATAAACCAGTTGTCAAAGACTTCTTTTCCATTTTTACCCGTGAGAAAGTAAACTGTAAGTGGCGGACCATAATAACTGAATTTGTCATTGCAAACCACATCATATTCGAATGTAAAATTATCGGGCAGGCTGGTGATATATTCCGGAATAAACTTACCAGGTTTAGTGAGCATAAGCCAATGCCCTTCGTGTGTCGAAGAGGTTACAACCTCGCCGGTTGAATTTGTGTTCCATGTAACTGGAAAATCACCGACCGCATCTTTTGAAAAGTCGTCATAGTTAAGAACTTTATCTCCCGGAATAAAGTCAAACTTGCTGTAGGTTTTGAAATCAGAAGAATTTGGGTCATCATCTTTTTTCGGATCAGTAGTGGTTGTACCCGAGGCGGCGGAGTTGTTATTATTTGAGGTGGCACTGTTATTTGTTGTGGCGTCGGTAGTCTTTTTCTTTTTTTTGTCAAATAGTTTACCAATGATCTTGTCGGTCACTTTATCCCCTACTTTTTCAGTAACAACCGTCGCGCCGTCCTTTACTCCCTGGCCTGCCTGTTGTTTAAGTATATCGCTGGTTGATTGTCCATAGGTAACTAAGGTTAGAATGGTGGCGATCACACACAATAATAAATTTCTCATACAATAAAATTTAAAGAATGAAAATTTTTACATGTTTTTCCAGGATTACAAAGGGTATGATACTGGCAGAGAATTGCGGCAGGCTTCCCGAAGCTATAGGCAGTTTGCCTCTAAGTAAATGACTATTGAGTAACTGGCGGGATTGGGTTGATAAATGGCGGGGAAAAATGCAAAATGCAAAATGCAAAATAGTTTGGAGCTAACTAAATTCGATCATTTTTTACTTTTTTAATTTTTACTTTGAAAAGCACAAACGCGCAGCTTATAGCTGCTAGCTGTTTTTTGTTTTTGCATTTTTAATTTTTAATTTTACGTTATTGGATTAAAAGATCTGAACCATGGACCCACAGTATAGCTACACAACACTTCTCGATGTTAAATTCGAACAACTGGAAAAGATTGATGTCAATGAACTGGTTGCACAGGTGAAAAACAAATGGTGGAATCAAACGCTAACGAAATGCAATGATAGCGTCATTCGTCTGGGAATAGTGGAAGGCGAATATCATTGGCATAAGCATGACAATGACGACGAATTCTTTTTTGTACTCAGTGGAAAACTTTATGTAGATCTTGAAGAGAGTACCATTGAATTAAATCCCAACCAGGGAGTTACGGTGCCAAAAGGAGTTGTTCATCGAACAAGAGCGCCTCAAAAAACCGTGATGTTGATGGTGGAAACGAGTGCGATTATACCAACGGGTGATTGACGCGGGCGATAGAGAGGTTGTATTTGGTGAATCTAGGCGATCGCGATCTCAAAAAGAAGACAACTATTGCGTTCGCGGTGATAATGCTCTGGTAAGCTATCGACATTTTTTAATTGGAACATCCCCAGGAAGGTGAAGCCTGCTGACGAATAATGTTTGATCAGGCCGGTATTTTGGCCGAGAGTGTCCAACCTCACATATTTTTTTTCTAAGCCCAGTGCATATGCTTTTGCCCAACCCACGATTACATCGATAAAGCGACTTCCACGGAAACTCGGATTGACTGCAATCCGATGAAGATAGATAGCATCGTTCTTTTCCTTTTCTTCCCAGATTTCTTTGTCGTTGAAGGTAACTGCCCAAACGCATGCAATTTGACCACGGGTAATTAATTTCCATTGCCTTCCT
>DASXOT010000197.1:0-7343 GCA_036494065.1 Chitinophagaceae bacterium | reverse complement strand
TTATCATTCGTTAATTGCATTAACAACAATCGCCATCAATCCTAATTCATTTGTTATGAGCTGTAACATAAAATAATTTTACAGCGTCAAATAATTGAAACAAAAATTTTTAATCATTAAACCTTAAGCCATGAAAAAGTTTATCGTCGCGGTTGCAGCAGCACTTACGATAGTTTCTGCCTCCGCATTTGCAAGAACAGGAAACGGAGACAACCCCGCATTGGAAACCTTTCAAACCAATTTTAAAGGAGCTCTTGATGTAAAATGGGTGGAAGGGAAAAACGTCATTACAGCAAGTTTTGTTTTAGGCAATACACGTACTGTTGCTTATTTCAACTATTCAGGAGAGCTTCTTGGCACAGCCAGGAATATTTTGTACAACCAGTTACCATTGGTAGTTATTACTGAACTCAACCAGCGTTATTCAAATTCCTCTGTGTATGATATCACCGAATATACAATCGGCTCTGAAACGTTTTATTCCATGACCGCTGAAATGCCGAAAAAGCAGTTTCAACTAAAAGTTTCTTCAACAGGAGATATTTCTGTTGAAAGCAAAACAAAAAGATAAGCAGTGGTTTTCTTAAGTATAAAAGAGTCCTCTGAATTCGGGGGACTTATTTTTTTAAACACTTAATTTTGCGGGCAAATATTTTCTCATGAACCGAGGGCCTATTTCAAAATTCGTAGAACATCATTATCGCCATTTTAATGCTGCGGCACTCGTTGATGCGGCAAAAGGATATGAGCAGCATTTACTGGAAGGCGGCAAGATGATGATTACGCTCGCTGGCGCGATGAGCACGGCTGAATTGGGTGTGTCACTCGCCGAAATGATACGCCAGGGCAAAGTAGATATCATCAGTTGTACCGGCGCAAATCTTGAAGAAGATATCATGAACCTGGTAGCACGCAGTCATTATAAAAGAATTCCGCACTATCGCGATTTGACACCACAACAGGAATGGGAATTGCTTGAACAGGGCCTTAATCGTGTTACAGATACTTGCATTCCCGAAGAAGAGGCGTTCAGAAAAATTCAACACAATATTGTACGGCTCTGGAAAGATGCCGACGCAAAAGGCGAGCGTTATTTCCCGCATGAATTCATGTATAAACTTTTGCTGAGTAGGGTGATGGAAAAAGATTACGAGATCGACACGAAAGATAGTTGGATGATTGCAGCGGCTGAAAGAAACCTTCCGATCATTGTCGGCGGCTGGGAGGATAGTACCATGGGAAATATTTTTTCATCTTATATCATTAAGGCCGAAATGAAGGCAACTACCATGAAAAGTGGAATTGAATATATGGTTTGGCTGGCAGACTGGTATAGAAAAAACAGTAGCGGCAAAGGAGTCGGTTTCTTCCAGATTGGAGGTGGTATCGCAGGTGACTTCCCGATATGTGTTGTACCTATGATGTACCAGGATCTTGAATGGCGTGATGTTCCTTTCTGGAGTTATTTCTGCCAGATCAGCGATTCTACAACTTCTTACGGTTCTTATTCCGGAGCCGTACCCAATGAAAAAATTACCTGGGGCAAGCTTGATATAAACACGCCAAAACACATTGTCGAAAGTGACGCTACCATTGTTGCTCCCCTGATATTTGCATGGGTGTTGGGATGGTGATGAATAACAGGAGAAACAAAAGATTGACAATCGATCACTTCTTGACATTTGGCATAACTTACTGCGATATCTTACTTTCTTTAAAGACGACTTCAAATGGGGCTTAATCATTGCCAAAGGCGGTCACGTCGGTAATTTCATGTAACTAGTCGATTATAGAACCTTCTTCAGTTAATATTGTCGCTCTCTATTTTATAAATAGCTTTGTGATTGTAAATTCAACCCAGATACTTAAACCATACAAATTGAAAAATCTATTAAAATCCGGACTGCCTGTGATTGTGTTTGCAATCATACTCTCCGGTTGCTTTGGCATCAAGGCTTCAGCACAAAGTCCTACGACTACAATTACCTATCAGACATTTTATGACAACTTATCTCCATATGGAGACTGGATCGATTATCCAGGCTATGGTAACGTCTGGAATCCACACGTAGATGGAGATTTCAGGCCTTATGATACGAACGGCTATTGGGTTTATTCTCCGGAAGGCTGGGCCTGGGTATCAAACTATGACTGGGGATGGGCGCCATTTCATTATGGTCGCTGGTTGTACGATGATAACTATGGATGGCTATGGATTCCCGGCTACGACTGGTCGCCGGCATGGGTAACATGGGGCATGGTGGATGATTATTATTGCTGGGCTCCTTTAATGCCTGACGTAAATGTGAGTGCAGATTTCGGTTCATGGCAACCACATTCGTTTTATTGGAATGTGTGCAGCCGGGATCACATCTATGACAGGAATATTTCTACAATTATTGAGCGGCCGGAGCGCGTAACCAGCATCGTAAATCGTATAACCATCATCAATAATTTTAGCACTACTCGTCGCAATAGCCTGCACTACGCGAAAGGTCCGGATGTAAACGAGGTACAACGTTTTACTAAAGACAAAATCAAACAGGTTTCCTTCAAAGAAGTGAACAAGGCCAACCAGGCTTCGCACAAAGGGAATATAGTGAATGTATACCGCCCAACTGTACAGGTGCCACAACCCAAACAATTCCGTAGAGTTGAAAAGGACCAGGCCAAACCCATTCGCAACGAAAACGACATACCGACACGGCAAAGAGACGATCAAAGAAAAAATGTACAGCAATTACCCATGCACAAAATGCCTGACACCCATAATAATTTGAATAAAAATAATTTGGGAAATAATAATAATAATAATAAGTCGGGCAAAACAAATATTGGCAATAAAAAACATTGATCAACGCCGACACGATCTATAAAATAAAAAATGCTGAAGTAATTTTCGGCATTTTTTATTCCCGTTCAATCAGTTTTTGAACCTGGGGTTTATTAACGCATTTGTTAGACCTCGTTATGAATTTTGTCTTTGTCTCTCGGCTTGAAATACGTTAGTTTAATTGCCTTTGCCTTTTCCCGAAATAAGGGAGGCACAGATAACAACGCATTCTCGTGACTTTCTGCTTCGATAATTGCATAGGCATGATGATCGTTATCATAACAGCCCCATTCAAAATGTGTCAGAAAATTTGCGTGATATTGTATAAAATATTTTACAGCCATCCGGCAATCTTCAGCGGTGTGTTCGGAAATAACGAGGTACCGATCCATGAATCACAATTTGAATAAAGTTAAAGAGTTTAAATCTCTTGCAAATATTTGCGGGTAAAACGAATCGCCATGGCTCCTTCACCTACTGCAGAGGAAATGCCTGTGAGAGCTCCGAATCGAACATCGCCGGCAGCAAAAATTCCCGGTGTACTTGCTTCACAATTGTAAGGTTCTCTTTTTTCTTTCCAAATCGAAGGAAAAGATTTTTCTTTTAGTAGCTCGCTGCCCGTGATGATGAACCCTTTTTCGCTTTTCATCACCAGGCCTTCTATCCATGAAGTGCCGGGCTTGACACCTACGTACACAAATAACGCTTTTGCAGAAACTGTTTTTTCTTCATGTGCATTCTTCATTGTTATTTGTTCCAAAACTTTGCCGCCATGTACAGCGATAACTTCCGTATTGGGTAATATCTTTATATTCGGTGTCTTGCTAATATTTTCAAACAGGTAGTTGGCAGCTGTTTGTTTCAGGCTATCGCGCCTGATGAGCATATTCACTTCCCGGGCAAATTTGCTCATGTACATAGCAGCCTGGCAAGCAGAATTCCCTCCTCCGATAATATAGATTATCTCACCTTTACAAGCGTGTGCTTCTATGGCAGCTGAGCCATAATAAATACCTGCCCCTGTAAATCTTTCGATTCCTTCAATTTCCAACTTCGAATAAGCTGCTCCCGTGGCAATGATAATCGACTTACTATGTACAATCGTTCCATCGGTCATTTCAATGATCTTATAACCATCCTGCACTGTGACAGTTCTAACTTCCTTGGGTGTAAGAATTTCTGTACCAAACCGTGTAGTTTGGGAAATTGCCCGTCGGGTCAGTTCGGCTCCAGAAAGGCCTGAAGGAAAGCCAAGATAATTTTCAATTCGTGCGCTGTTCCCTGCCTGGCCACCCGGATTATTTTTTTCGATCAATAATGTTTTTAATCCTTCGCACGAGCCATATACTGAAGCCGCCAGACCAGCAGGACCGGCACCCACTATCAGCACATCGTACATTTCACTGGTTGGCTTCTGCTGCAAACCCACGCTGGCAGCCAGTTCTGGCAATTCAGGGTTTGAAAGAACGGACCCATCCTTTAATATGACCACCGGCAGATTGGAATAAGATGAATTTGCGCTGAGAAGATATTGGTCAGCTTCTTTATTCTGCTCCACATCCATCCATATATAAGGAACCAGGTTGCCGGAGAGAAATTCTTTTAAGCGATGCGATTGCGGCGACCATTGAAAACCTATAATCCGGATAGCTTCATGATCTGGTTTATAAAAAGCCTGCCAGTCTTCCAGTAGTTCGTTCAAAACAGGGTAAAGTTTTTCTTCCGGAGGATTCCAGGGCTTCAGTAAATAGTAATCCAGCCTCACATTATTGATTGCGCGGATAGCAGCTTCTATGTCAGAATATGCAGTTAATAAAACGCGCTTGGCATCGGGAAAAAATTCCATCGCCTTTTCTAAAAAAACAATCCCTTCCATTTCAGGCATGCGCTGATCGGAGATGAATAAGGCTATCGTTTCATTTTTAAGCTTTAGTTCTTTTATTAACTCCAGTGCTTCGTTCGCAGAATCAGTAGCAGCAACACGATAGTCATTCCGATATCCGTTCCTTACATCGCGTTGGATCGCTCGCAGCACTTGAGTATCGTCGTCACAAATTATAATGAATGGAAGTTTCATTTCTTTTTGGTTCCAATGGTTAATTACTACTGGTTGAAGGTTGTGTAATTGGAATGCATACGGAAAATTCCGTCCGCCCGGGTACCGATTCAACCTTGATCTCGCCATTATGCCGCTTGACTATCCGGTTCACAAGATCCAATCCTATTCCTGTTCCCTGGCCAACCTTCTTAGTCGTAAAAAACGGATCGAATATCCTCGACCTAATTTCTTTAGGTATCCCACTTCCATTGTCAATAATATTCACTTTCACATTTTTGTTATCACAAATGGTTTCAATGGTTAGCTCCCCATCTTTACCTACTGCATAAATAGCATTGTCGATAATGTTTGTCCAAACCTGGTTTAGTTCGCCAATGTAAGCCGGGATTTCCACGAGGTCTGTACAATAGGTTTTGTTTATCGTAATATTTTTCTCGCGGATCTTATAGCCCAGCAGGGTAATGGTGTTGTCAAGATCGTTGTGAATGTTGGTAGGCTGCAATTCATTTGTCCGGTCCATATGCACATGGCTCTTGATTGCCAAAACAAGATTGGATATCCTTGAAGACGCTTCGCCAAGATCCTTAATAATACGCTGTGAAGTAAGCAGGTTTTCCAGCCAATCAATCACCTGTAAAAAAATATTTTTATTGGAGTTCTTAAAAATTATCTCAAGGTCCTCGATTGAAAATCCTGCCTCTGCAAAAGCTTCAACAGCTTCACGCTTGTTGCTCATCCCGTTACTATTCAACCAGTCTTCTATATCATCTTCAACCTGGATGCGCTGCATAGCGCTGACCTTCGTGCGATTTTCCCTGTTCATTTCTTTTTCTTCAACAAGGCGGCTAATGGTCTGAACTTGTAGAGCACTTATATTGTTTTGTAACAGCTCTTCTGTCAATTGATAATTTAGCTTAACTCTTTTATTTAATTCTGCCGATATCCTCGTGATTGCTGCCGCAGGATTGTTCAGTTCGTGCGCAATTCCTGCTGAAAGCTTTCCTAAAGCATTTACTTTTTCATGCTGCAATTGTATTGTAGCAAAAAGCCTTGCTCTTTCGGTCATGTAGCCGATCAATCTTTGAATGAGCTCGGGGGATTGATGTTCGAGTTCGGGGAAATTATCTTTGTGCATCATCAGCGCCCGGAGTTTTCCCACTGCGTATGCATAACCAGGCGAGGATTTCATTCTGGAATATGGAAGCAAACCGCTAACACCTCCCGACGATGCGTCGTTCGAAAAAGTAAAATAATAAACCTGGCGGCCATTGACATTCATATAAAAATTTACACTCCCTTCAAGAAGAAAATACAATTCGTCTTGTGGCTCACCAAACTTACGGACCGTAGTCCCATCTTCATATTCCCGATATTCAGAGTGATCAATGATCCACTGCAGGAGTTCATTAGAAAGATCTTTCACTGCGATCACATTCCTTAATTCCTGAATGGCGATGTTACCCATAATTATAAAATTACATGATTAAACACACAACTCGTACCGGCTAACCAGTTGGGCGGTGTTCCAATTGATAATTTTTCCCGGCGGCGAATTATTGTTATTTTTAAAACAGTGGCGTTGTCTATTATGTGAGGTGGCTCAAATGGATTACAAATATATATGAACACGAAAAATCGCACTTCGATTCTACTCCTTTTATGTTTCTTGTTTTTCAGTTCCGCTGGCAATCGCCATCTCAGCAATTTGCATTATAGTAGCTCAGTAAAAAGATATCTCTATGTGGCTGTTCCCGGCATTCGGGATTACCTTGGATATGGCGGCCACGGGATCCTGGTTTTCGACATTGACAACGGACATCGGTTTGTGAAACGCATTCCCTTGCGTGGCTTTCATCCGGACAAAACGCCCTCGAATGTGAAAGGAATTGCAGTAAGCCTCCCACTTAATAGCATCTATATAAGCACGATTGAGTCATTGCAACGCATTGACTTGTCAACTGAAAAAATTGTATGGGAAAAATCAATCGAAGGCGGCTGTGATCGCATGGGTATTTCACCCGATGGTAAAACTATGTTTTTGCCATCCTTCGAAAATAAATTTTGGAATGTAGTTGATTGCGAAACCGGGAATATTATCGGCAAGATTGAAGGCTTTAAGAGATCGCATAATACAATCTGCGGTGTTTCCGGAGATTTTGTTTACCTGGATGATATCGGTTCGCCTTGGTTGTATGTAGTTGATGCAAAGAAACGCGAGGTCCTTAACAAGGTTGGCCCATTTGGCAATTTTATTCGTCCTTTTACCATCAATGGTAAGGAAACGACGGTTTTTGTGACAGTTGACAGCCTGTTAGGTTTTGAAGTGGGAGATCTTAAAACAGGAAAAAAATTAAGCAGAATTGAGGTGCAGGGATGGGATCCGGGTCCTGTAAGAAGACATGGCAATCCCAGTCATGGAATTGGACTCACACCGGATGAAAAAGAATTATG
>DASXOT010000196.1:0-2397 GCA_036494065.1 Chitinophagaceae bacterium | reverse complement strand
CGCGGTTTTTTGTTTTTAATTCGGCGATGAATTTTATCCCAAAAAATTTGCTGCAAGTGTACCCGATCGTTTGTGTTATCACCAGCCAGATCTTATACTCCACGCCCAGAAATTTCAGACCGGCATATTCGGCCACTGTAAAGGGTTTCCTAAAAGCATACATAGAAGTGTAAACACAAAATGCAGACAGCGCCGCCAGTACAGTGGCAAGCCAGGCAGGCAATTGATATTTAACAGATCGCGGCATTAGAACAATATAGAAGGAATTTCGATCAGGCTATTTACAATATGGGTAGGTTGCATGTCAGCTAATTCAGCATTTTTTTGTGGTCCGCTTGCTATCGCAATATTATACCCGCATCCAACATTTTTTCCCTCTTCAATATCAACTGCCGTGTCACCTACCTTGGCCACAAGCATGGGATCATCAACGCCGGCCCTGTACATGAGCTGCTCGATCATAAATGGATGGGGCCGACCCTTTTTTACTTCATCACTCGCAATATAGTCGTCCACCAATCCTTTTTGAATCCATTGAAAACGGTTGACAATTACGTCGGCGATATCCTTTGAAAATCCAGTATTCAGTGCAATGGATACAGATCGTTCCTTTAAATCCTGGAAGGTTTCTTCAGCGCCTGCTGCAGGCCTTACTTCAGGGGAATATTCATAAAAATCGATCATCTCTTCAGCAAAATCGTGATAGATAGTCGCAACCATCTCTCCATCGAATTCAACTCCATATTTCTCCAGGAGCATTTGTATAGCAAGTTTCTTTTCGTATCCTCTCAAGGGGTTGATCTCTTCCGGGGAGATAATAATATCCTGTTTTTTGAATGCGTTTTGAAAAGCCTCGAGAACAAAATCGTTATCGGAAACCGTGGTTCCAGCCATATCAAACACCACCAGTTGTACAGGCATATACCAATTTTATAGAAAGCTACATTTCAATTACAACTAGTGAGCAAAAGACAGATGAAGAAAACATTAATTCTGCGTGGTTAAATGCTGAAAAGCCATTTGCTTGTATATCTCCAGGGAAGGCAATGGAACATGTTCGATTTTTGCTTTATCGTCCCATTCGCGGATTTTTATAAACAGCGGATGCAAATAGTCTCCCTCAAATTCCCTTGCTTCTGGTTCACTCATTACACCACCTTGTTGCGCAAGTGTCATCTTACTGGCCTCCGAAAGTTTATTATAGTACTCCGGGTGTTTATAAGTGAGATAACGCTTTGCCGACACGTGACTCTCTACCAATTTTGCGATCTTTTCAGAAAACCCTTTTTCACGCAAAAATCTTCCGCCGAGTCCTTCGTGGTCTACAATACCATAACCGTTCATCGACTCTACTGGAAAAATATGTTCGCAAAGATGACCGATATCATGAAAAAATGCTGCTAAAATTACTTCCTCATTGTATCCCTCGGCTTCCGCTAACTGTGCCGCCTGGCACATGTGTTCAATCTGCGACACAGGCTCACCAATATAATCGGCAGCTCCATATTGGTCGTACAAAGAAAAAATATCATTAACAGTAGATTGAGCTTCGTCCTTAGTCATAAACTATTTTATTAACAGGTCAATTGAATTCTCGATCGGTTGATTTGCTTTAAATGTATATCCCAGCAAACCGGCAATAGTTTGAGCCAGCTGTGCCTGGTACAGTTGTTCACTGCTCCTGATTTCTCCTTTTGATTCTATGCCGGCTCCCAATGCTGCGAGCCAAATTTGGTTTGATCCTTCCACATCACTTCCATGACTTGTCCATTCTTTTTTAACCTCGTCACCCCTTCCATGATCACAAAGAATCAGCAAGGCAGTCTTGTTTTTATACTCAGGCATTTGCTGAACCAAATTCCACAGATCACCAATCCACATATCTTCGATATGAGCCATATTCAGGTATTGATCGTAACGACCACCATGCGCATAGTCGTCCGTTTCATCAAAAGCAATGTAAAGAACTTTTGGCTTGTACTCTTTTAGATATTCTTTAGCGATGAAATAAGTGAGATGATCGGGACGCACATCATTTCCCATTGGCTGGGGAGATTTTTCTTGCATATCGTTTAAGAGATTAAACGAGGCTGTCTTAAAAGGAAGTGTATCAATACCCGCACTTACAAAAAATTTTGCTCTTGGTTCATTGAAAATTGCATCAAAGCAATCCCATGAGCTGATCGCTGCTATTTTACCCTTGAATTTTGATTGGTTATTCAAAAATTCAAGAACCGTCGTGTTCTTATTAAAATTTTTGTCATTGCTGTTGACATTGGTATCAGGATAGCCGGTAAACATCTCATTATATCCCGGGTAAGAAAACCAATAGCGATTCTTCACATTTACCTTGCTACCGAGGTCACGGTTGCCATGTAACTGGCCTTGCATAGCAAT
>DASXOT010000195.1:0-4084 GCA_036494065.1 Chitinophagaceae bacterium | reverse complement strand
GGCAAAGCCACTTATAAGTTTTGAAAAGCCGGAGCAACACCTGACAGTTATCCCTAACTTAACCGATTTCAGTCATCACCAGGGATTCAACATTTTCCTGGATGCTATTTTGAACTACGACTCACTCACCAATCTTCTTTCGACACAATTGAAGAATAAAAGATTTGATCTCTCATCAAACAAATACATAATTGTTAAAGATTGTTCATTGTACGGAATGGACAACGAGAATCTCGTCATCAAAATAAACTTCGAGGGTTCCCAGCAGGGACTTTTCTACTTAATAGGCAAACCCTCATACGATGCAGCAACAAAGGTGATAGAACTCAGAGATCTCGACTTTGACATCAAGTCTAAGAATATGTTGATGAAAACAGCTGAATGGCTGTTCACCAGGAAGATCATCAATGAATTGAAAAAATATACAAGATTCGATCTTTCTTCCTACGTGGATTCAGCTATTACAGTTGTCAACCAGCAATTGAATAGAGAATGGATTAAAGGCATTCAGAGCATTGGAAAAATAGAGGAACTAAAAATCATTAATATTTATCCTTTACGCGAACATTTAATCGTTCGAAGCAGTTGTAGCGGGAATTTACTGGTGAGGATTGATGCAGCCAGTTTTAATTTGTAATCTCATTGCTGATAGCAATTCTAAAAGTAAAATATTTTTGTACGAAGTAGCTGAAAACGACGACAATGACAGTTGTCATCACCTGCGCAATGGTGGGATAAATGCGGATATACTCTACAAATAATTTCAAAAGAACGTAATTCAGAAAGAGACAGATTATGTAAAAAGAAAAATACCTAAACAATTGAATTCTTCCTTTGATTTTAGATTCACCGAAGACAACGAATTTGAGCAGAAAAAAACCCACGCAGAAATTAACAACAAAAGAAATGCAAAGTGCCACGTTATACGGCTTAAAGGCATGAAAACCCAGGTCCAGGTTCTGGGCACGCAGGATGTATTTGAAACTGATATAATACACTATCAACCCAAGCAAAGTATTGCCGCCTCCACATGCTGCATACCGGAAGGTTTGCATATCCATGATTCCACGGAAAGGCGGATAAAAAAAATCGATGATAGGTATTAGAAAATCCCGAACCGTGTGTGCCTGTTTTCGCATAAAAGATGCAAAGTAACTAAAGCAATCGCCAAATAGCAAGCCCTGATTCAAAATAAAAAGTAAAATTAACCAGTCACTATTGCCTATTACTCTTACAGTTTGAAGAATATTAACTCACAAGGTTTAAAGAGAGTTCAATATTGAATTATAGGTAAATTCGCAGCTTAACCACGCCAGGATGAGTATTGCCGACCAGATAAAATCTTTTGCAGCCAGGGCACTAAAGGAATTGTATGGGCTTGATCTAAAAGAAATCGATCTTACTGTCAATTCAACTAAACCCGAATTTGAGGGTGATTATACTGTTGTGTTATTTTCCCTGGTCAAACAACTGAAAAAATCGCCAGAACAGATCGGCAAAGAACTGGGAGGGTACCTGACTGCACAACATCCCACAATTTTTAATGCATATAATGTAATCAAAGGGTTTCTGAACCTCGGCGTTGCGAATCAGTATTGGATTAATTTTCTTCAAACAAATTTCCTGGCCTCAAAATTTGGTGTAAGATCCTCTAATGGCATTAAGGTTATTGTGGAATATTCATCTCCCAATACCAATAAGCCTCTTCACCTGGGGCATTTGCGAAATAACTTTTTGGGGTGGTCTGTTGCGGAAATTCTCGAGGCAAATGGCTGTGAAGTCGTTAAGACCTGTGTTGTAAACGATCGTGGGATTCATATTTGCAAAAGCATGCTTGCCTGGCAATTGTTTGCCAACGGCGCCACGCCTGAAAGTACAAATATGAAAGGCGATCATTTTGTAGGAAGTTATTACGTGAAATTCGACGAGGAGTATAAAAAAGAAGTGGGTGATCTTGTGGATAATGGAATAAATAAAGAGCAGGCAGAAAAAGAAGCACCTCTCATGAAAGCGACGCAGCAGATGTTGCTCGACTGGGAGCTCGGGAAACCGGAGGTAATCGATTTGTGGAAGAAAATGAACAACTGGGTCTATGAAGGTTTCGATGTCACCTATAAACGAATCGGGTCTGATTTTGATAAAATATATTATGAAAGCGGCACCTATTTATTAGGAAAGAAATTCGTAGAAGAGGGTTTGAAAAAAGACGTTTTCTTTAAAAAAGATGATGGGAGTACCTGGATCGATCTGTCCCCTGATGGACTCGATCAAAAACTGGTATTGAGAAAGGATGGCACCTCAGTTTACATTACACAGGATCTCGGGTTAGCCGAAGAAAAATTCAAAGACTTTCACTACGATCAAAGTATTTATTTGATAGGCGACGAACAGAACTATCACATGAAGGTGCTGAAATTGATCCTTCAGAAACTAGATAAGCCATACGCAAATGGTATCTATCATTTAAGCTACGGAATGGTTGACTTACCAACAGGTAGAATGAAGAGTCGCGAAGGTACCGTCGTGGATGCTGATGACCTTATCGATGAAATGGTTTCAATTGCGGCACAGCACACAGAAGAATTAGGGAAAGTTTCTGGGTTCACTCCGGAGGAGTTAAGAGACCTGCATGAAATGATAGGCCTGGGTGCTTTGAAGTTTTTTTTACTTAGGGTCGATCCTAAAAAAAGAATGGTATTTAATCCTGAGGAATCTATCGATTTTCACGGCTTCACGGGTCCTTTCGTTCAATATACACATGCCAGGATAAAATCGATTCTTCGAAAGGGGAAAGCCGAGCCTACTTATAAACTTCAACCGATCGATTTGTTGCCCGGTGAAAAAGAACTTATCATTTTACTGGAACAATTTCCGGTGATACTGGAACAGGCCGCGGTGGAATATAATCCGTCCGTGGTCGCTATTTATGCTTTTACTGTTGCTAAGGCTTACAATACATTCTACGCGGAACACTCTGTCATTAATGCAGAGTCAACTGAAAAAAAACAACTGCGTCTTCAACTTTCGGAAATGACTGCCAATATCATTTCATCTTCCATGCATTTACTGGGAATTAAAGTGCCGGAGAGAATGTAGCAAGAGTTACGCGCTACAAGTGTCGGATGATGTCAAAATCAAAATCCAGCCATTTCTCTTTTCTGCTTGTACATGGCCAGACTCGGATCCATTTCAATGGCTTTATCGCAAAGTTGGGTACCCTTTGCTTTATCGCCCTTTTTCTGGTAACACATACCGATCATGTACAAAGCGGACGCGTTTGTTTTATCGTAGCCGAGGATCGCATCCCAATTATTCATGGCGTCGTCATACTTGCCATTCTCATAGTAGGACTGTGCAATCATATCTAACAATGTAAGATCAGCCGGGCGTTTTTTCAAAATGTCGTTGAGAATAGAGATACCCTGGTCAAATTTCCCGGCATCAATGTAAGCAACGCCCAGATTTTGCATATATCCATTGTCTTTAGGATATCCTTTGTCGCCGGCAAGGATAATATATCTTAGCGCATCAATATTATTATTGTTAGAATAACAGATCAATCCCAGTTCATATATCCATCCAAACTTCGAGCTGTCAAGACCAATCGCTTTTTGGTAATAAGGGATCGCAGGTTTGTAATTTTGCATATCGGCATAGCTACGGCCTATCATGTAAGGGACTTCGCCATTTTTAGGATCGTCTTTCGCAGCCTCGTTCAGATATTTCAGCGCTTCACCATAGTTCTCTCTTTCATAATTTATTTTTCCAAGATAGTAATTCACTTTTTCCGAAGCATCGATCTTTTTCAAAGCATTTGCGTAAACAATAGCGTCATCATAAGCTTTTAGATTAAAACAGAGCTGAAGCAGTTGTTTATAGTTGCTGGCTGAAGTTTCCCCCTGCCTGATGAGTTTTGTATACGTTTCTTTTGCTTTGTAGTATTGCCTCAGGTCCATATAAGCGGCGGCAAGTTCGTCGAGAGCTGCTTTATTCGTAGAATCATACTTATTAGCCCTCTCAAAATTTTTAAGACTCTCCATTCGACGGCCCTTCTGCTTTTCATCAAGGCCTTTTTGCAAGAAAT
>DASXOT010000194.1:0-2038 GCA_036494065.1 Chitinophagaceae bacterium | reverse complement strand
TTATTGACCTGAACAATAAAGCAACCGGCGAAAGAACGAATCTTCAATATGTGAAAATATAAATGAATTGACCGTTTAGGGAAACAGCCTAACAAACGGTTATCGGACGACAAAATTTCCAGGCCATCTTCCAGTAATAATGGCGCTCAGGTAAAACTGGGCGTCATTTTCATTTAATAATGTCTTATGCTATTAAAAAACTAACTTTCTTCAATGAAAAATAAAAAGACAGGCAGAAGGCAATTTGTAAAAACTTCACTGGCTGGTTTTGGAAGTTTCTCGTTATCGTCATTGCTTTCCACGGCTTACGCAAGTGATTACCGGGAGAAGGCAGTTCTGAAGAAACTAAATGTTATCTGCATAGGCGCGCATCCGGGTGATCCCGAATTTGGATGCGGTGGAACGATGCTAAAGTTTAGTAAGGCCGGTCATGCAGTTAGTTTTCTATATCTCACGCGCGGTGAGGCATACAATGCCAACCAATCGTTCGAGCAGTCGGCAACTTTGCGAACAAAAGAGGCGGAAACTTCCTGCAAAATTTTGAACGTGACACCCATGTTCATGGGACAAGTCGATGCCAATACTGAGTTAAACAAACAAAGAAACGAAGAGGCAACGAAACTCATTCTTTCGCAAAAGCCAGATATCGTATTCACACAATGGCCGATAGATGCTCACCCCGATCACCAGGTTGCCGGATTACTTACTTTGACCGCCTGGATCCGTGCGAATAAACAATTTCATCTCTATTTTTATGAGGTCAACACGGGCAGTGAAACGATGAACTTCACTCCCAGCGAATATGTAGACATATCTGATGTTCGCCAGACAAAAAAAGCCGCGTTGATGGCTCATCAAACTCAGGCGCCGCAAGATGTATATGATTCATTTTTTAAGAAAATGGAAGATTTCAGAGGGTTAGAAGCAAATGTAAAGGCGGCCGAAGCATTTATTTATTTTAAACCCAATGACGGAAGAAACAGCATAGCCGGGCTGTAAAACACATGTGTCGGCTGGTGCAAAAAAACATGATACCAATCGCAATCTCAGAGCATACCTAATGTATATGAAGAAAGGTTTCGATCAAATAATTAAATAGTGTGCCAATTTGAATTTGGAAAAATTATTGCGACACCTTTGAACAAAACGAACGGGTAAATTTGCATTGTCAACTGGTCGATAATTTCATCAATTAATGATTTTTCAGTGAAGGAAACAAACACCCTGATTGTTGGGGCCAGTATAGCGGGTCTTGCCTCGGCCGCCTGTTTGCAGAAAGAAAAAATCGATCTTATTATTATTGAAAGACACGATAAGGTTGCGATGCCGTGGCATACACATTATGAACGACTGCATTTGCATACCAGCAAAAGGTTTTCAAATTTGCCGTATAAAAAATTTGGTAAGCGTGTACCCAGGTATCCATCCCGGCAACAGGTGATTGATTATTTAGAAGATTATCAACGGCAATTCGCTATTACTGTTAGGCTCAATACGGAAGCTATTTCGATCAAAAAAGCCGGTGGTCAATGGATCACTGAAACAAATGGCGAAAGCATTGCGTCTAATTACGTGATAATGGCTACGGGTGCATACAGCAAACCAAAACGGATTCATTTTGATGGGATGGAAACCTTTTCAGGAAGAATACTCCACAGTTATGAATATAAATCGGGAAGAAATTTCAAAGGTCAAAATGTTTTAGTTGTTGGTTTTGGTAATTCAGCCTGCGAGATAGCGATCGATTTGTACGAGCAGCAAGCCACCGCTTCAATGAGTGTGCGCTCGCCGGTGAATGTTGTTCCGCGCGATATTTTGGGGATTCCTGTTTTGGCACTGAGCATATTGATGAATCGGTTATCACCTGGTGTTGCGGACCTGGTTAGCGCTCCGCTTGTACGATTGAGAATCGGTGATATTACCAAACTTGGCCTGCAAAAAATGTCGTATGGACCACTCCGGGAAATTAGAAAAGACGGCAATGCTCCTGTATTGGACATTGGAACCATCCGTCTAATTAAAAAGGGTTTGATAAAAA
>DASXOT010000193.1:0-3269 GCA_036494065.1 Chitinophagaceae bacterium | reverse complement strand
GCATGTGACAAGAGACCAAGATTAGTTCTGGCAATGGTAGCTTTTGAGAATTCTTTTGATGATGTTCCCTTTCCGGTTATGGTTACGGAGTTATGTTTGCCAATGTGTTTTTTCCATTCCAGCAATTCAATCGCCAGGTTTGCAATATCCTGTTGAAACCTGAAGCTGACAGAGAGAGTGAAGTTTTGAAAATCTGTTTTATGAAATGCATTGATGGCATGACGCCACGCATATATTTGCTGGTGAGTGTCGCCTACAAGGATCTTTATAGCTTTTTGATTTAAGAAAACGCTGAGCATAGCTGCAGAGGCGTCTTGCCCTTCATCAAACAAAATATAATCGTAGTTCAGTACAGGCTTTGATAACTGAAATTTTTTGAGATAAAAATCATGGGAGATTTCAATTTCACCCTTATCCATCTTGCTTAACAGCAACCGGGTGCCGTCTTCAATGTATTGGTAAAATGAACGGACAAATGAAATCGCCTTTGTATCCCTGATAGTATCGAGGTAATTCAAATCCTGCACTTTTGCTTTATCGCTATTGCAGAAGTATGTTATAAACTTATTTATATGATTAGCAATGATGTATTCGGTATGTTTTTCACCGTTGCCTCTTAATTCGAGCAGCTCTACAATTTCATGTGTCTTGTAGCCCTGGGCTCTTACTTTATAATTATTATGAGGAACAATATGCCTGAATGCCAATGAATGGGCCGTTTCGACCTTTACATTGTGAAGATTCCGGTCTGCAAATTTTCGGGCTGCCTCGAGTTTAACGGATTTATTAAATGCGAGGTAAAGGATGCGGGAGTTCGATGGCCGTGAAGCTGCAAACTCAATAAGAGTGGAGGTTTTGCCGGAACCAGCGACTGCATTAATTGTAGCGTTACCGGTGGAATTAATAATGGATGATTGCTCTGGTGTCAGACTATTTTCAATTGATTTATCTATTTTGGTTTCTTGTGATTGCATCGGTAACCATCAGGAGATGTTCTTACAATTTAGGAAAATATGAATTTTATTTTTCATTCCTCGAGTATCCATGAAGTGGCAAGTCCTGTTCCTGTGCCAAGCTCAAGAAATTTACCTGACGGTTTTGAAGCCGCAAGTGTGCGAAGCAAGGAGCAGGTAAGGACGTCAGATGCCATAGTAGAGCCTAAAGATTTTGTTTCGGCTTCCATATCAGTATAAGCCCCGGTAAAGGTTGTATCAATTTTTCCGTCATTGCGATTGAATGTGAGCCGTTGTGTGCATAAAAATAGCCCTCTCCGCGCGAAGAATTGTTCAGCCATGGCAATTGGGCCGCTTCATCGATCTTTTTCTTTGGATTCTGCACCGTTCAGTCTATTTTTGCTGCCTTTTCAATTAATTCAGCCGGTGAGGTGGATGAGTGGCTGAAATCAACGGTTTGCTAAACCGTCGTACGACCTTAAAGTTGTACCGAGGGTTCGAATCCCTCCCTCACCGCAAATAGCGAAGTCCAAACGAATTCAAAACCTGTAAATCGATGATTTGCAGGTTTTTCGTTTTTTAGACCTCGCCAGAAAAACTCCAAAAAAAGGGACTAATCGGAACTCAGACAAGGTTAAAAAAATTAGGTCCCCGGGGCTCATTATAACAACTAATCGATTCAGTTTACTCTTTCGTTTAAAAAAACCAATGAATTATGTTGAAGGGAACAAACTTGTCTACATGCGAATCACTATCGCGTCTGAACGAACAGAAATTTCTTCTAACTGAGAGTTTGATCCCCTGCGAATAAAAAATCAGGACGTGCAACAGGCAACAAAGAAGACGCAAAAATTTTAAACGCATACCTCGAAACCTTGCAGGTAAAGCTTCATGAGGCGCACCGAGAACTATTAGCGGCGAACGAAAAGATAACTGTTGACAAAATTAAAAATAAACTCGCTGGCAAAAGTGACGAACGACCTCGCATGTTGTTAGAAATATTTTCAGAGCACAATAAGCAAATGGTCAAGCTTATCGAAGAGAAGAATATGCGCCGGGAACATTAACTCATTTTGAAACTACTTGCAAACATGCTGTCTCTTTCCTTCAATGGAAGTATAATCTAAAAGACATTTCCATTGATAAGGTTGACTACGCTTTCATCAGCGATTTTGAGTACTATTTAAAAACCGAAGTATGCGCCCATAATACAGCTATGAAATACTTGGGCGATTTTAAAAAGATAGTTTTGCTTTGCGTAAAAAGAAAATGGCTGCCAAATGATCCTTTTATGGGATACAAAATGACCAGGCGGGACGTACAAAAAGATTTCCTAACTGACGAGGAATTGAATAATATAGCCAGCAAGAGGTTTCTTACAGAACGACTCAGTCTGGTTAGAGACGCCGGAATGACATCGGAATAAAATCAACCAACCACTGTATAAATTTTCAAAATGAATTTATAAGAGGGGTCAACATCGCCCGGAATTGGGGGGTCAGTTTGCTCCGGAATAGCAACTGAGAATATTTGTTTGTATGCGTGGCATTTGCCATCATGCGAACACATATACTCGTATTACGTACAAACACAAGCCACTAACTGTGAAGCATTCATTTGTTTTGCTCATAATAGCCTTTGCCTTCAACAAGGCCAACGCACAGTCGACACTTGATTCGATTGTCACCAGGATTAACCCACAAAAATGGTCAGCAGCCGTTGAAAAAAAGGCGAACAAAATTGAGGAGAGAATAATTGCAAAATCTGAAAAAACGCTTCGGCGACTAGAGCGCCAGGAAGAAAAAATCTATCAAAGGGAACTTGCTACAAAAGATTCTGCACAGGCACAACAAAAGCTTGCCGGAATTCAAAACAAATACAAAAGCTTAGAAGCAAAATTAAAAGATCCTGCTGCTAGTGTTCCAGGCAATCTCAAACAATATATTCACATCCCGATACACTCAATAGCGATGAACACCTCGGAGGTTTTTACATTTTATACGTACTGTTAGCGTTGCCACATGGGGTATTCACTCGTTGCTGGCTTTGGCCGGTATTATGATTTTACTTTTCATATTTCTCAAATTTTGTTGCGCCAAGTTGCACCGAGGTGAACTAATTTTAAATTGGACAGGACTAGTTTTTTATTTCTGTCCATCATCTTGTTTTTCATGAATGACCAAAGCCACTATAACTGGGGGACGTTGATCAAGCGGTACCTGCATTTACTTTATTTTTTACGGGCGCTGTGGGGATATTGTTTTTGATTGATAACCTTTCATTGAATCATGACGAGGTGGGGTTTAATCCACAATA
>DASXOT010000192.1:0-5347 GCA_036494065.1 Chitinophagaceae bacterium | reverse complement strand
GCATCGTCACCATGCTTTGTTGGGGCTCCTGGGCCAATACGCAAAAGCTCGCTGGTAAAACCTGGCGTTTCGAATTGTTCTATTGGGATTATGTGATCGGCATTCTTCTTTTTTCACTTTTATCTGCACTTACTCTTGGCAGCATAGGTAAAGAGGGAAGGGGCTTTATGACTGATTTGCGCCAGGAGGATTCGTCGAATATTATTAGTGCACTGTTGGGCGGCATTATTTTCAATGCAGCGAATATTCTTTTTTCAGCAGCGATCGCGATTGCCGGCATGGCCGTGGCTTTCCCTATTGCCATAGGTCTTGCCTTGGTGCTAGGTGTAATGATCAATTACTCCGCTTCGCAAAAAGGTGATCCTGTTTTTCTATTTATAGGCGTAGGGCTCGTTGCGCTGGCAATCATTATCAATGCCATTGCATACAGGAAGGCCAGTAATGCCAATCAGCAAGTATCTACGAAAGGCATCATCATTTCCCTGATTGCAGGTGTATTGATGTCATTCTTTTATCGATTCATTGCAGCTTCCATGGATCTTGAAAATTTTTCAAAACCGGCGGCGGGGAAAATGACGCCGTACACGGCTGTATTCATTTTTTCAGTGGGCATCTTTCTTAGCAATTTTATTTTCAATACAATCCTAATGAAAAAACCTTTGCAGGGTTTACCGACCGGTTATAAAGAATATTTCCGTGGCAAATTTGGATTGCACCTCGTAGGTATATTGGGTGGATTGATCTGGGGATTAGGAAATTCTTTAAATCTTATTGCCGCGGGTAAAGCGGGACCTGCTATTTCTTATGGATTGGGCCAGGGTGCTACGTTGATTGCCGCGCTTTGGGGCGTATTCATCTGGAAAGAATTTAAACACGCACCGAAGCGCACTAACACGCTGATCGCTGCCATGTTCATTTTGTTTGTCGCAGGAATTGGATTGTTGATCTACGCAGGAAGCTAGAGAACAAGCTGTGAGCTGCGAGCCTATTGGAATCTTTATTGCTGGCCATAGGCGCTACCTTGTTACCTTATTCCATTACTGAGCTAATAAGATTTTCTGTAGTAAAGTTCATTTTCTACTAAGGTCTGATCTGTGCATTATATCGGCTTTAACCTATTAGCCTATGATTTATTTGCGAACAACGTAAAACAATCGATATCTAAAAAAACTTCAGCTAGTTTTGTTTTTAAAACCTTTAAATCATGGCTGTTTCAACCAGGGCAAAACCAATTATTGGTCTGAATAATGACACGGGCTTCGGTACAACCGGCAACCTCAATGGCGGCCGGTTTATTAATCGCGATGGAACATTTAATCTTCGAAAAGTAGGTTGGCCGATTTGGCGACGTTATAGTATTTATTACAGGCTCATTTCCCTACCGCTCTGGAAATTCATCAGTATAATTTTTATTTTTTATTTCAGTGTTAATATACTGTACACGCTCATTTATTTATCGATCGGTGGCGTGGAATTTACTGGCATGGTCGCGAGAAGTGGTTATAAAATGGTGAAAGAATTATATTTCTTCAGCACAGAAACATTTACCACTGTCGGTTATGGGCGGGTAAATCCAATAGGGGATGGAGCCAATCTTGTAGCGTCGATTGAAAGTATGAGCGGTCTTTTGTTCTTCGCTATCGCTACCGGTCTTATCTATGGACGTTTTTCCCGGCCAAGAGCACACCTGGCTTTTAGCGACAATGCCGTGATCGCTCCTTACCATGGCAAAACGGCTTTGATGTTTCGATTCGTCTGTTACAAAGAACAACACGCACTGACCGATGTGACCGTGCAGGTAAATCTCGCCATGCTGATTGAAGAGAATGGCAAGGCCAATTACCAATATTATAGTTTACCACTTGAACGAAACCGTATCGAAAGCCTGCCGATGAACTGGACAGTTGTTCATGAGATCAATGATCAAAGCCCCTTGGTGGGCTTAACGACTGACGACTTGAAAGCGGCTGACGTAGAGCTATACGTGTTGGTGCGGGGCTTCAATGATGTGTATTCAAACACAGTGTTGCAACGCACTTCTTATACCTACAATGAAATAAAGACCAATCACAAATTTGCCCATATGTACCAGGAAACTGAGAACGGAACAATACTGGAGTTGCATAAATTGAATAAGTACGTGGCTTTGGAATAAGCAGATCAGTGATAAATGATCAGTGATGAGTAATGGGTTGTTATATGACGGTTAAGCTTGACTCGCTATACAATCATCAGCTATCCGGTCTGCCGTCGTGGGGTAAATGGACCGACGGCCTCCAAGTCTTGAGTGCTGCAGCTAAGAAGGCGTTCGCCGGCGAGATAAATCTTCACGATTATGGTCAACAGATCAAAGATCTTGCGGGTACTTATCAGGCCCTGGGAGTGGAATATCTTCGGGCTAAGCAAACCAGGAATTAAACTCATTCTTAATACAAATCACCTGGTGGCCGTAAATTGTCTTGCATTCATTAACGTGGAAAAATATCGTCCATCGGTCTGGCAACCTTATTAAATTGATTCACGAATTATATTAACATCAGTTTTTTCCTTTTTACAATCCAACTACAAGTACAACAGAATTGACGTAAAAGATTCTGCGAAGAGAGTATTGCGTAAAACCAAAATCAATTTATATGAAAACGATTCTTGTTAGAGCAGGAAATCTGTATTGGATCCTCGCGTGCCTGGTACTTTCCATTACTGCCTGTCAAAAAAATATTGAAAAGCCCGCGGCCAATTTACCGGATGATAAGGCGCAGGCTGCCGCCGTTGATGAACGAAGGTTGAAAGGTGATTTCGATCAGGTAAATATAGTTGGAGATGACAATGAATTTTCACCGTTACGGGTTGACCCTAATTTGATCAACGCATGGGGAATGGCGTTTGCGCCTTCGGGGCCCGATTGGGTAAATGCAATGGGAACTGGCTTCAGCGATATTTTCAACACGCAGGGTGCTGATCTAATACCCCCGGTATCGATTCCATCACCTGGCAATGATTCAATGGGAGGTCATCCGACAGGAATTGTATTCAATGCCAGCAGCGGCTTCAAATTGCCGAATGGCAACCCGGCAAGATTTATTTTTGTTGGTGTTGATGGGATCATTTCAGGATGGAATGGCGGCTCGCATGCAATAAGAGTTTTCGATAACTCAGCAACTTCGGTGTATACGGGCCTTGCGATTGCTACAGAAGGAAAAGATTCATTTATTTATGCCGCTAATTTCCGTGCACACAGAATTGATGTGTACAATAAAAACTGGACAAAGGTGTTCAGGCCTTTCTTTGATTTCTTTATTCCCGGCGGTTATGCTCCATTCAATGTTCAAAACGTCAATAACAATCTGTTCGTTACTTATGCTAAAGTGGGTGATGATGGTGAAGAAGAAAAAGGAGCTGGGAAAGGGTTTGTAGATGTATTCAGGAGTAATGGAAGATTTGTAACACGATTTGCAAGCAGGGGAATATTAAATGCGCCATGGGGTGTAGCGATGGCACCGGCATCGTGGGCAAACCAGAAATGGGATGGCAATGACGATGATGATGATAACGGTAAATCGGGTTCGGATAATGATAAACATCATCACGACTTCAATAAAATAAAGCAAGTATTTCTCATCGGCAATTTTGGCGATGGAACGATCAATGCATTCAACCAGGACGGAGAATTTATCGGCAGGCTTCGTTCAAGTGGAAAGACGATCAGGATCGATGGGCTTTGGGCCATTTCATTTGCTCCATCAACAGCAGCAACAATTGATCCTAACTGGCTATTTTTTGCCGCCGGACCCGGCGATGAAAATCATGGCCTATTTGGATACCTGAAAAAAAATTGAACTACCCTGCCTTTAAAAAAAGCCACGCAATTGCGTGGTTTTTTTTGTTTAATAGATGACTGTTGCAACTTCAAAATGCAAAAGGCAAAGGATTGAGGAGACCACTTAGTTCCATCAATTTTTGTATTTTGACTCTGAAAACGCGGTTATATACTAGCTTGCAGCTGGTAGCTCACGGCTCATAGCTTTTATTCTATTGCATTTTGAATTTTGCATTTTTAATTTAAAAAAACAAGTAAAATGAAAAAGATGAATCCAGTAATACATTTTGAAATGCCTGCCGGTGATAGCGGGCGTATGTCCAAATTTTATGAAACAACCTTTGGCTGGAAAGCACAACAAATGGGACCTGAAATGGGCAATTACGTGGTAGTAAGCACCACCGAATCGGATGAACGGAATATGCCAAAGAATCCTGGCGCTATTAATGGTGGCTTTTTTCAAAAAACAGGTAATGATCAATATCCATCTGTCGTAGTTGCGGTAGACGATATCAGGCAGGCAATGAAGGATATAACAGCCGCAGGTGGCACCGTAATCGGCGGTCACAAGAAAGATGGTGAACCCGATGAGATCCCGGGTGTTGGTTTATACGCTTCATTCCTGGACACCGAAGGCAATCGCCTTAGTGTACTTCAACCAATGGGAATGTAGCAGTTTGGTTGGCTCCCACTTTTTATCTCAATGATCTCGTCTCTGTATGAGCGGTATCGATGGCGTGTAGTTATGGCTGTAACTTGAAACGCGTTTACTACTACTCTAACCATCGCTGTTTATGTCAGAACAGATCATTAAGCACGGCCGCAAAGCATATAAGATATGGAGTGCTCCCGGAGGAGGCAGAGGTAAAAAGATCAGGGAGTTTATTGTAGAAATATTGATCATTGTCTTTGCTATCTCATTATCATTTTTTATTGAAAGATGGCAGGAAAAAAGACATGAACGAAAGCAAGCGGTGGAATTATTGAAGGGATTAAAAGATGACCTTCAATCCGACATTAAAGAACTGCGGTCAGATTCTGCCGGGTATGAAGGAAAGAAAAGAGGGGTTGCCTATTTACTCAATATCAAAGAGCCGGTTAACATAGATTCTTTCAGGTTGAATTATGGAAGAGTCAATCAAACCATCGGGCTCATTCCAAATATCAGTCGCTTCGAAAGTTTGAAAACATTTGGCGCCATAGATGCCATCAGGAGTACAAAATTGGTAAATGATATTTTTGAATTGTACCAAGAAAAAATACCAGGACTGGTAAGCTCAACGACCACCTACAATGAAAGGATCGTCATGAAAATGGGAGAATTTTTGGATAATAACCTGACGTATACTTCTGATTTATTTGATTTAAAAAATAATAACCTTATCGTGCTGCTTCAGGAAAATCATTTCAGGAACATGCTTCGGAAGAGTGGTTTTTTAAATGAAATTATTACACGTTATAATGCCGCCATTCAATTAACGCAGATGTTGATCCGCGAAATAGACGATGAGATAGCATCATGATCGACAA
>DASXOT010000191.1:0-7414 GCA_036494065.1 Chitinophagaceae bacterium | reverse complement strand
TGCTCCTTTCCCAGGCTACTCTTTTAATGTCACAATCTGTTCGATTAACATTCGCATCCGCGCCATTGATTTAGTCCACGATTAGCTTGTCGTTACAACCTGCCCCTCATACAAGCTCTGAAATCCTTCTGTGATAAGTTGATCCCCGACTGCAAGACCACCTTTAACCTCAATATTATTCCCATAGATCTGGCCAACCTGCACTACTTTTTTCTTGGCCACCTTTTTCCCATTTTCTGTTGAAATAATATATACATACTTTCCATTCTCATCGGTTTGCAAAACCGTTAATGGAATGACAATACTGTGTGGATGCGCATAATCCTTTATACGGACCTGTGCTACCTGGTTAACATGTACAGTTGGGTTATAAGGAATTTTCGCTTCCGTTGTTACCGCCCTGTTGTTTAACCCGATCGTTTTATTGATCAGGGAAATTGAGCTGTTGAATTCAAGGTTAGCGTCGGGTAATTTTATGTCTACGGGCATTCCTTTGTGAATTTTGTCCAGGTAATTTTCGGGAACATCGGTTACCACTTTCAATGTGGATGCATTCACAATTTCGATCTGTGGCACGGTACCAGCCATGCCGGTAAAGGTTTCTCCTACTTTGAGATTTAATTGTTCCACATAACCGGTTACATCGGATTTGACATTGGTCATCTCCCATCCCGTCGTAAGTGTGTTGATCTGATCTTTTAAACTGTTGACTGTATTTTCATAGGTTTTCAACTGCACTTCAGTTCCTATTCCCTGGTCCCAAAGATTCTTGTAGCGTTTGTACACATCTTCGGCATAGGCCAGTTGCGTTTTTACTCCCTGCAGTTGCTGAAGTTGAACCGCGTCGTCCAGTTTTGCCAGCAGTTGTCCTTTTTTTACAAAATCTCCTTCTTTGATATAAAGAGCTCTCACCTGTGAGGGCGTGCCGCGTGGTGTTACGTAAGAAATGTTATCCGCGTCAACATGTCCCTGCAAATCGATGTAATGATCAAAGGTTTGTTCTGTAATGGAACTGGCAGAAACCAACTTTCCCTTGTTAGCAGACGACGTATCTGCGCTTCCGAGCTCAGTTTGCAGTTTAGTAATCTGATCATTTAGCTTTTTTTGCTCATCTTTCAATTTTTCCAGTTGCGCTTTTTTATCAGCTACATCTCCTTTTTTCCCCGTGTCACCACCATTATTACATGCTGAAAAAATAGTAATGATTGACAATACTGAAAAAATCTTTAAAACATTTTTCATATCCTTGTTTTTATGCATCATAATTAATTGACAGGTTTATAATTTTCCAATTGCTTTCAAATAATCGACTTTTGCGATGATCGCATCATACAATGCCGTGATATAATTTGTTTGTGCTGTTTTTAGATCCGTGTTCGCATTACTGATCTCGTCCTGTGAACCTGTCCCCGCTTCATATTTCTTTTTAGTTTGATCATATACACCTTCCGCCAGGTGCATGTTTTGTTTCTGAAAATCAAGTGTTGCTGAAGCCGACCGGTAATTGTTTTTTGCTGTTTCAATTTCATTGTCAATCGACAATTTCAGGCTTTCGCGTTGGTTAATGCTTTTTTGCAGGTCGAGTTTGGCTGATTCAATTTTTGCCTTTGTTGAAAACCCATGAAATATGGGAATATTCAGTTTCAGGTTAATTGCGGAAATAGAATACCAGGGATTATTAGTCCCACCTTTGAAAAAACTAAAATCATTACGCTGCGCATTTTTATCATAATATCCATTCAGACTTAAGGTGGGTATCTTGCTTAGTTTATATCTCTTGATATTGTACTGGTTTAGTTTAATGCCCAATTCCGAATACTGAAATTCTTTTCTATCAGTATATTGAAAAGCACTTCCATCCATGAGCCCTTCTTTCACATTATCATCACTTATCTCATCAGTTAAAACGAGGGAATCCTTTATCGGCATGCCCATTAATAATTTCAGTCCGAGATAGCCATTTTCAATCTGATTCACGGCTTTCACTCTCTCCGTTTGAACGTTGGCCAGCTGTACGGATACCTTATCTACATCTATTTTTTCCGCAAAACCATTTTTGAAAATTTCCCTGGTATCATGCTCCAGTTTTAACAGCCTTTCAATATTCGCATCTAAAAGCCCGATCTGTGTCTTACTCACTACAAGCTGGTAGTATATCTTATTAATGTTTGCCTTTATCATTTCTTCCGTGATCTCAACATTCTTCTGCTGGAAATCCAGGGAAGTTTGCCGAGCCTGCAATCCAACAAAGACCTGTCCGTCAAACAACATTTGATCAAGTGACACTCCGCCGGTGGCACTATATTTCACCCCAAATTTTAGAGGTATGAATATCCCGGGCTGACCAAAAAATTCTCCGGGTACAAGGCTTACCGGGATCTGTGAATTGTAAGTAAATGTGCCGCTACCGTTTATTTGTGGCAATGCTGCAGATGTCAAATCCTTATTGGTCTGTTCCTGCATTTTAACATCGAGCAACGCATTTTTAACCTGTACATTATTTTTTTGTGCATAGTCAACAGCCTGCTGCAAAGAAAACCTGTGAATAGCAGAATCCTGTGCCCGCGCTGAAATCGCCAACGTGATACTCAGAGCCGATATCCATATTTTCAATTTATTTCTTAACTCCATTGGTCAGGTTTTTTTGTTGTTTATATTTCTGGATCAACTTCTGGCCTTTTACTGTAGCAAGTCCATAAAGAAAATGTTCCAGTATTTCTTCCTGTATTTGTACCAGGTGTGTCCTGTTGCTCGGAAATATTTCCGAATTAAATGCGAGCATCATGCTTTCGATCCGAAATCTTGTAAGTGTATCCACATTTAGCTCTGGCCTATACAATTCTTCGTCGATCCCTCTTTCCAGGTTTTGTTTAATTACCTGGTATAAAAACACTTTTTTATGGTGTTGTAATTTTTTATATACGGAAGGATGATATTTTTCGAGATCAAATACAATCGCAGGATTCATATTGGTGAACATTTCCTGCATCATGTCAAAGGCCTGAAATATTTCATGTATTGCATTTTCAGCGGTTTGCCTGTCGACGGAGCATTCACTCCGGTTTTTTTCAAGAATTGTGCTCAGCACCGCATCTACCAACTCTTCTTTATCCGTATAGTCATGGTAAAGTGTCTTTTTGCTCATCCCCAACTGGGCTGCTATATCGTCCATTGAAACCGAACGAATACCGTAACGCACAAACAGTTCATGGGCTTTTTCAAGTATTCTTTCTTTTGGCATAATTACAAATCAGGGGCACAAAACTATGGAAACTTTTTTCGTTACCAAAGTTTCCGATCATATTTTTTTGCTTTTTATACCATTTTATTTCCGTGGATGCCATTTTTCTTAGACTGAGCTTTAAGCTAATTTTGAAGCATGACTTCTTCTACTTCCAGAAAAGGTTTTCACCTTGAGCGTTTTCGGTGGACCAGTATCATTAAATACTTTTTGCAAGGATTACTTGTAATAGCTCCTTTGGCTGTAACGTTTTATGCTATTTATTGGATTGTTTCAACAATTGATAACTGGCTTCCCCTTTTTCGTAAGCCTGTTAAGGATTTCGAGGGACACGTTATCGGTTATGAAGTAAAAAACTATGGATTGGGTTTCGTCATTGTCATCGTGTCTGTCATCGTAATTGGCTACCTCAGTTCATTTTTTATTCAGTCAAGAATATTCAGCCTGTTCGATAAATGGCTTGAAAAAACGCCAGGCGTAAAATACATCTACTCTTCTGTAAGAGATTTTTTTGAAGCATTTGCGGGTGAAAAAAAGAAATTCGACAAACCTGTTATGGCAAATGTAGATGACACCGATGTTTGGCGGGTAGGTTTTATCACACAAAATGATATGTCGCTGTGGGGATTGCAAGATCACATTGCGGTGTATGTTCCGATGGCTTATTCAATTGCCGGGAATGTTTACGTTTTACCACTAAGTCGTGTAAAACCCATCACAACTATTACCAGCTCCGACGCGATGAAATTTGCGATCAGCGGAGGCGTAACCCACCTGGATGAAGAACCCGTCAAGGAAAAAAAAGATCAATTACCATCAACCATTGACATTGCTTGAAGAAAATAAACATTTATAAAAATTTCCAGCTTACCACTTTATTCTTACAAGTATTGATCTTTAAGTTTTTTAGAAAGGCCATGTTGTAATTTTCCAATAGATTTATGCTGTCAATATAAACACTGGCATTCACATCCATTTTTTTAATAAATAATTCCATTTCAGGATTCTTATCCCCTAAAATGAAGGTAGTAGGTTCCTCTTCATCTTTTGTACTATCTATGAGTGTTTTGAGAGCATTTTTTGTACAAACATTACAGAGATTTGGTTGTAGAATATAGATACTGCTGCATTTTTCAAATTTAATATCGAATCCGATCTTACGAACATAGTCAAAAATATTATTTACTCTTTCTGAATAATCATCGGGATGTTTTAATTGCTCTTCTATTTCTTTGCTATCCTTTTCTGGTTCATTAGAACTGCATGAAATCAAAAGGCTTAAAACAATTAGTTTAGGGCCATGTAAAAACCGAGAAGTAAGCATAATTTGGGTTTGAATTTTGAGGAAGGTTGTAGGATTTTTTCTGAATATACAGGCCTTTGGGAGTTACAAAAGAATAATACCATAAATAAGATGAACCAATATTATTCTCTTGAATAATATTGAAATTCTTATCTAAGACCATTATTACAAGATCTTTATTTAAAGGATTATTGTAAATACCTTTTTCATTTTTTAAGGACATTTCACGTAAAAAAAATCGATAGTATAAATTTCGGTAAGGGTCAAAAAGGATTTTTTCGTATATCGGGCTGACGGTTATATGTTCAGTTAAACGATCTATACGATTATTGTTGTTATAAAAAGATGTATCAAAAGAAATAAAATTTGTTTCCTGGTAGCGGCTTCGGGATTTATATTTTTTCAGGGAATTTGTCTCTCTGTTAAAAACGTAAAGACTATCATCGCTTTCAAAAGAAACAATATTTAGAGGGCCATTTACTATACGAAATGGAAAAATATTCTGTCCATAAAAATTGTGCTTATATCGTTCCGGAAAATGATAATCAAAAGTTGTAATTTTTCCCGATGCCAGGCTCAATTTAGCCTCAATTTTCTTAGTAAAATAGGAAGGGTTGAAAAAATCACAATTACACATTAAGTGCATTAATAAATCCCTGTTGCGGCTATCAAAATATAAAGGAAAATAATTTCCATAATCAAATGGAAATACGTCTTCTTCACCCATATCTTTCAAGAAACTGCCAATATTCTTATCATATTTCACTTTACCTGCAGTATCTACTATCAAAATATGATTCTCAGTTAATAAAAAAATGGTATCCGGATTGTAAATATAAAATTGGATTAGGCTACCTACAGTAGTGTCTGTGAAGTTGATTGCCAATTTTATTTTAAATTCCGGTATTTTTTCATTCAAGTTAAATAGTAATAACTCATTATTGGAAGTGTTATAACCCTGAAAATAACTAGTGCCGGAGACAGTAATAACATTGAACTTTTTATTTAAAAAGCCGTTCTCGATTTTTAAAGAATCCTGCTGAATCGTTATTCCGGTTTCCTGTTTTTTTGTTTTACAGGAAAAGATAAACACTACTAAAAACAAGCTTATTATTACTTTCTGTTTATCAGCCATAGAAATGATTAACAATGACAACCGACATCAGCAGTAGATCGATAAATCGAATGATGCTTCTTCCAGTAAAAATCACACAAATCGACCCTTGATATGAACTTTAAAAAGCGGGCAATTACATGAAGCGGAAAATGTCAGTTACTCCAATGATTAAATTGACGTTGACACATTATAGTAAAGAAGTTACTTTTGTAATTGTTTATTTCTTTCCATTAGTGCATTTTTCATCATTTTTATAACTTCTGGAACATAGTCTACATCTATCAATCCCGTTTTGATCAATTCTTCAGCATGATTTTCTGCATATAAAGACATCTGATCATCTGATAACGAAGTTAAAATGGCGGCACTGGAATTTGCATTGCATAGATAATATTTGCAACTCGTTCCAGGAACACTACATTCCGTTCCTATTTTATTGTTCTCAGTACAAACGATTCCCGCATATTTATTCCCTTCGCCCACCCTTGGAACTATTAGGCCGGAAGGTTTTGCAATTTCAAGACTGTTATCTGCATTTGTCTTTAAATCGTCTTACTTGGAGCAAGCTGAAAAAAGTAATAAGCATGTGGCGAAAACAAGTAAATTTCTCACGGTAAGTTTTTTAAAATTAATAATGGTTTAGCCAAATTTATTCTCTTTTTAATCATAAAAAAATTTATTCACCAAAAAATTGCCGATTAAATACCCAAAAAAGCGACGAATTATACTTTAAATAAATATTGAGTATTCAATATTTTTATTAACCGAATGCTTCAGTTATTAAAACAAATCTCTGTCACGTTATTTTTGATCATTTGCTTTTGCGTGAAAGTTTATGGTTGGGGATTTTACGCCCACAAAAAAATCAATACTTATGCTGTGTTTCTTTTGCCGCCGCAAATGATGGTATTGTATAAGGCGAACATCGATTTCATTACTCAGCACGCAGTTGATCCGGATAAAAGAAGGTACATGATACCAGCGGAAGGTCCCAGGCATTTCATCGATATTGATCATTATGGCAAATATCCTTTTAGCGAATTGCCCCGGAAATGGGACGACGCTATTGCTAAATTTTCAGAAGATAGTTTAAAAGCAAATGGAATTGTTCCCTGGTGGGTGCAGATCATGTTGGGCCGGCTGACTAACGCTTTCAGGGATAAAGACCAGGCAAAAATTCTGAAACTATCTGCTGACTTGGGTCATTATATTGCCGACGCACACGTACCGCTGCATGCAAACAGTAATCACAATGGCCAATTCACCAATCAGCAAGGCATACACGGGTTTTGGGAAAGCAGGATCCCCGAATTATTAGCTGATAAAGAATGGGATTTTTTTATTGGAAAAGCAGAATATATAAGCGATCCAGGCAATTTCATCTGGCAACGAGTGCTGGAAAGTGGAGCAGCTGCAGACAGTGTGCTAAAATTGGAGAAGGAGCTAACAGCTCAGTTTCCTGCAGATCAAAAGTTTTCCTTTGAAAATCGAAATGGAGTTGCAGTTCGTCAATACTCCGAGGCATTTACCAGGGCCTATGACAGGAAGCTGAAAGGAATGGTTGAAAGAAGAATGCGCCAGGCTATTTTCGCAGTAGCTTCTTTCTGGTATACAGCCTGGGTCAACGCAGGCGCACCCGATCTTACAAAACTCATCAACAAAGAATTCTCTCCCGACGATCTGAAAGAATTTGAAAATCTGGATAAGGCATGGCGAGATCGTGGAAACAGCGACGAGCTGTGAGCCACGAGCT
>DASXOT010000190.1:0-1909 GCA_036494065.1 Chitinophagaceae bacterium | reverse complement strand
CCAGGTCAAAACGATCTTGATTTTTGCTCCGCCATGAGGGGGGCGAGTTTTGATTTTTCCGCTTTCCTCTGTGATAGTCATAATATCCGTTAGACTTTGCAGGGGATGAAGCGTGGCACTTTCCAAACTTACAACCGGTATGCCGGCATACTTCACAAACTGTTTAATGAATAGTTCACTGTAGTCATCATCCCGGTTCTTCAATGAAGGGAAAGTTCGGATAGCGAGTATGTCAAAATATTTTCCCATGATGGGGGCAGCATCCTTTACATGCTCCACGGTGCTTCCACTCATAATCGCTTCTTCTTCGAATTCAAGCGCCCACCCTTCACTGCCCACATTGAATACAATTACTTCCATCCCGAGATTTTGTGCAGCGATTTGCGTACTGAGCCTCGTGCGCATGCTTGGATTTAGAAAAAGACAACCAATGCGCTTGTTAACGCCCAGTGTTTTATCCTTTAATGGATTGGACTTGTAGCTAAGTGCCTTACTTACTAATGCGTTAATATCCGGCACATCGTGAACAGATATAAATTGCTTCAATATGGGTGGTTTTATTGGTTTGTCAGCTGGTATTAGTTTGATGTTGAAGCGTTACTTACTTCAGCGCTCTGTTCATTATTTATAGATGCAATCTCCTCTTTCAAGGCTTCAATAAAATCTTCTGCATCTCTTTTTTTCAACGCCAGCGAAGGTAACAATCGAATAACATTTGGTTTCGACTCACCAGTAAATATCTTTTGGTTCCAAAGCAAATTTTTTCTTAGGTTCTTCAATTCGTCGGGTAAATCAAAGCCGATCATTAAACCTCTTCCTCTCACTCTTTTCAATTCGGGAATATTTTCCAATTCATCCTTCAAATATTTTCCAACCATCACTGCATTACCCATCAGTTTCTCTTCTTCAATTGTTTCTATCACAGCCAGCGCCGCTGCACAGGCCAGGTGATTGCCGCCGAACGTGGTGCCTAACTGGAAATGTTTTGGTTTGATATGAGGAGCGATAATGATCCCTGCCACAGGAAAGCCATTTCCCATTCCTTTTGCCATGGTATAAATATCGGCGTTAATCCCGGCGAAATCGTGACTGAAAAATTTACCACTTCTTCCGAATCCGCATTGAACGCCATCTGCGATATAAACGGCGCCTGACTCATTACACAACTGCCTGATCTTTTTTAGGAAATCTTCATTGGCTACATGAATACCACCAACGCCCTGGATGCCTTCAATGATTACGCTGGAAATTTCTTTCCCATTCTTTTTAAAACAATTCTCCAAGGCTTCCTCATCGTTAAATGGGAGAAACAAAACGTTTTCCGTTTCATTTACGGGCGCAACATAATTTTTATTATCAGTAGCAGCAACCGCCAGTGAAGTTCTTCCGTGGAAAGATTTGGTAAATGCAATTACTTTTTTTCTCCCATTGTGAAAAGATGCCAGCTTTAAAGCATTTTCATTGGCTTCTGCCCCCGAATTGCACAAAAACAATTGATAATCTTCTTTGCCGGAAATCTTTCCAAGTTTGTCGGCCAATTGCTGTTGCAGGGGAATCCGTACAGAGTTCGAATAAAAAGCAATTTTTTGCAGTTGGTCCTCAATCCGCTTAACCCAGTGCGGATGCGTATGCCCAATACTAATCACGGCGTGACCACCATACAGGTCCAGGTACTGTTCACCTTTCTCGTCCCAAACATAAGAGCCTTTCGCTTTTACGATCGTGATCTCATTAATCGGGTACACATCAAATAGATTCATGAATTATAATTTTACGGTTTAAAATGTAGGGTTTAATGCGTAAGGTTTTAAGATATAGGGTATAGGTTTAGGATAGAGGTTTTACGGTTTTTTTGTTTTTGCCTGGTCTTAAAATTTTATAAAAGAGATCCGCATGGCTCTTGTTTCAT
>DASXOT010000189.1:0-3505 GCA_036494065.1 Chitinophagaceae bacterium | reverse complement strand
TGCTTCTCTCACATTGCCGGTATTCAACAATTCACGAGCATAGATATGCAGTTCTCTTTCCATCTCATCTGGATTGTGGCTATAGTATTGAATGATTTGTTTTAGATGGGCATCGTCAAATGAAGGATCGATTGCTGGATATTCATGTACGTTCGCCAGCTGCCCTAAATTATTGCCAGTTAAGATTTTGCTGTAACGGATGGAATGAGGAAGCTCATCTATGCCAATACCCAGGTGCATATTAGGTTTTTCAACTTTGAAAAGATTGCTTTCATCAACCTTGCAATACCAATCGCCACCAAGTCTTGCGACATGGTGTAATTTTCGTTGGTCAATTTTCTTTTGGTTGTCCAAAACCGATTCATCAATATACATAAGTAGTACTTCACAGATTACTAAATTACCGGAGCCACCCTCGTTGCCAAAAGGATGTATGGAAAGAACCCTACACTCCATGTTAATTTTACTTTCCCTGACGCGAGGCGGTTTTACAATTGTAGATGGAATGGGCGTAAAACCAGCCTTGATAAATTCATTTACCTCCTTTGCATAATCGCAACTGGCGAGACTCACCTGCTGTACCATATCATAGTCCACAATATTAATCACCACCTCCGCAACCTGCTTTATATTTTCGAGGGTATGCTTGGTAGTATTGTTTCTAACTCGCCTTGTTGGTGAAAAGACTACAATGGGTGGCGTGGTCGAAACCAGGTTAAAAAAGCTAAATGGGCTCAGGTTAATACTTCCTTCCGCATCAATTGTTGAAGCAAAACAAATTGGGCGTGGAGCAATGGCATGCTGCAGATAATCCTGCCGTTCACTAGGTTTCAAATCCTTAAGATCGAGTATCATCCGCTCAAATATCGTGAAAAGGGATTAACCTCCCTGTATAGCCACAATAGAATTCAAAGCGCACACAAAGGCCGAAGTCACTCTCGATAATTTTTTGACGAACCTGTAACAAAATATCCTGGCCATGCGTTCTACGAATAATTTCGTTTATCTTTATATCCATAACCTTCGCGCAAGGCGAAATAAACCCCAAATTGATATGAGAAAGATTTTTTTATTTACAACCTGTCTGCTCCTGGTAAGTTCCTTGTCTGTTAATGTTTTTTCCCAGGATCAAAAGGAAGAAAACAAAGAGAATGATCGGCCAAAGATCAAAGGCAGTGGAAATGTCGTTACCAGGGATGTTACTGTTCAGGCATTCGATCAACTCGAAGCCAAAGGTGTTTTTAATGTCTCATTGATACAAGGAAGTAAGGAAGCTGTCAAAATAGAAGCAGAAGACAATCTGCAAGATCTTTTTGAAATTCAAAACGAGGGCAGCAAGCTTATTGTGAGTATGAAGAAGGATGTGCGGTTTGACAGCAAGAAAAGAATGGTAGTTTATATCACATTTAAAAATATAAAAAGCCTGGATTTGAAGATGGTCGGGAATTTTACTTCAGAAGGCAATTTATCATTTGATGATCTCTCTTTAGAAAATACAAGCGTCGGTAATGTCGAACTTGATCTACACGCTCAGAAACTCGATGTTATAAACAAGAGCGTCGGCAATTTGAAATTGAGTGGCAAGGCGGAGAATGCGGTGATCCGGAATAGTAGTGTAGGCGCTATAAGAGCGGGTGATCTTATGGTTCAAACAATGGATATCGATAATAATGGGATCGGAAGTGCTGAAGTAAATGCCGCGAAGCAATTGATCGTGAAAGACTCATTTTTAGGTAAAGTAAGAAATGTGGGTGGTGCAGATATCAAAAAGAAAGTTGTGATTTGATCCAGGGCATCGCGGCCAGTTGACTTTGTGAAATTCAAAAGTTAGATGTGGGAGGTGAAAATTCTATAAGGTGAATTAGTCCATATTTAGTTTCCCAGGCCCTGCCAGAGAATGATTACTCATTTCAAAATTTGTGCATTTTTCCGGACTGTTTTTTGGCCAGGTTGCAGACTTCTTCAATAGAAGATTACCGCACAATGCCTTTCTCATAGGATGGGCCGGTCGACGCATTCGGAATAACTCTTTTTGTTATTTTTATTATGAAACTAATATGCCGGAGAAATATTTGATTTCAGCCCGTCATTCTTTTCAAGGGATTATTGCGGGGATGTTAGCTTAATCGAATTTTTAGCCACCCCTCGCCGGGGTCCCTCCCCCGCCTCCACCTACCTTCTGTGCGAATGCTGCTACCGTGCAATAAGGTGATTACGCCGATATATCGGTCTACATCACCCATGCACAAGCGTTGCTGGCTGTGTGGCAATCTAACTCAGTTTAAAGAATAGAATCATCTACCAGGAATGGTAATGTTTGACTAAATGTATATACATCAGATTGCAAATATCCTTTTTCAAAGAGCCTAAACCATGAGAAAAACAACGAAGCATTGTGAGAAAAACCGGGAGGGATTTAGCGTCGGGTAGCTTGCAGAAAATCCAGCTTTTACATTTTAATCTTGCATGTTGGATTTTTTCTTCAAAATACTCCATTCGCCTTCCTCGGCAACAATTGTGTTAATCAATTTACCCAACCCTTCTATTTCCATTTCCACAACATCCCCGGCGAGTAACCATTGTTCGGGGAAGCTGGGGTCCTTCAATTTGGCGGTTCCATTTAATTCAAGAAAACACCCTGTGCCTACTGTTCCACTGCCGATAATATCGCCAGGGTATAAATTCACACCATAAGAGGCTCTTTCTATGATCTCCGCAAACGTCCAATCCATATCTGCAACATTTCCCTCGCTTACCTGTCGTTCGTTGACAAAACATTTCATTGGCAAATTCCAACTTTTACCTACATGATTTTCTTTTGCTGGAACAATGTATTCTTCTAGCTCATCTAACGTTACTAACCACGGGCCGACTACGGTAGCAAAATCTTTTCCTTTCGCAGGCCCCAGGTTGAGCATCATTTCTTCTATTTGTAGCTGTCGTGCGCTGAGATCATTCATGATCATAAGTCCGCCAATGTAGTCATCAGCTTCTTCAGCTGTAATATTTCTTCCATGTTTGCAAATGACAATAGCCGCCTCCAGTTCAAAATCCAGTTTTTCGAAATGATCAGGCATGCATTTTATTTCACCCGGGCCATGAATGCTATGTGGGTTCGTAAAATAAAATACAGGAAATTGATCAAATTGAGGTATCATCTCCAGGCCGCGATTTTTTCTGGCCGCCGCTACATGTTGCCGAAAGGCATATCCATCCCTGCATGAAACAGGAAACGGTACCGGCGCTAATAATTGTACATTGTTCAGGGAAACGCACTTATTACTTGTACGGCTTCCTTCGCGTAGCATCAGCTCGCCTGCCTGTGCAATTGGAAAGGCATCTTCCCAAAAATTTAAAAACATACTCATACTGTTGGGAAGATCCGGATGTAATATCTCCATATCATACAGCATATCATTAATAACGACTCCCAATCGATCGCGATCTTCTTCCAGGTAAGAAACTAATTTCATCAGTCAATTTTTTTGAATTAGCAAATGTAATT
>DASXOT010000188.1:0-6466 GCA_036494065.1 Chitinophagaceae bacterium | reverse complement strand
AAAGGAGTCAAAATACAGGCCCGCTAAAGATGGCAGAAGGATTGCAAGGCTTATGCGGAAGCCATCGGCAAAAGCCTGGCTGTAGAAAAAATATTTTATTTCCTCGGCCTGTTTTTGAATCAGCGGATTTTCCATAAAAAGGTTACCATATCAAAATTAAGCTCTGGCAGCAATGATCTGAATCGCTTATTCGCTTGTAGAGGTTGTGATAAGATGTTTTAGCCGGTAGTTGGCCTATTTTGATTTTTCAAAATACTTGCCTGTGAACTTGTATTTGATGGTCCTTCGGGTTTCAATTCCGCTGCCGGAGATGAGGGGCAAAAAAATTGTTTTGGAGTTTTCATTGTAAGTTATCTGCGGCTGGAGAGACGGATGATATTCATAAAATATTTTGCTTTGCAGGCCATTTCCTGTTTTTAACAACTTCGGCTCAAAAAGTTTATCTTTTTTAGTGGAAAACAGCATGACTCCGGTAATCAAATCCAAATTGCCAACAGTTTGATCATACATTCCCAGATATATAATTCCACCTGCTGTTTTTACAATATAAACTTTTGAATACAATGCTGCTGATACTCCTTCCAGGTCAGATAGCTTGCTCGTATCATCATTGAATGACATGACGTGTGCACGAGTCCCAAATTGAAAAATATTTTCGTACGTATGGGCGGTACCTCCTGTTTGAGTATCCCACGAATAAATCCTAAAGAGCCCATCAGCAGATGTCGCGATTTCTAATCCTTGATCTCTAAGTTTTTTGAAAGAATATTTAAGCGTTTTGGGATTCTTTCCGAGGTAGTCTTTCAATTTATTTTTGAAAACGTCGTTTTCAAATTCCAGGGAATCATACAAATTTGAATTGTGGGTAACATTGAAACTGTCAGACAATGAATTTATCCTGGTGAGAAAAGAGAGCAATTCCTCCTCTTTTGCCTTAAAAGGACTATTCTGCCCTTTGACAGTTGCACAAAAAAAAAGAGTAAATAGGAGCAGGAACTTCTTAGCGACTTTCATAAGTCTTATTTAATATCCGGCACCGTACCTGAATCACTTTCGCCGTCGTCATCATCGTCGTCATCCTTCTTCACTTTTTCCTTTGGTTTTTTCTTTAACCAATCGGGATCTTTTTGCAGCTGCTGAATGTCATCCAGTTTGGCAACGTAAAGACTTCTTCCGTGTGTACCCAATACGATTTCATTTTCTCTTGTTTGAATGGCGATGTCGTGAACAGGTACTGATCGGGGCAAGCCGCCATTCCACATCATAAAGCTGTTGCCCGCGTCAAAACTTACATATAATCCACCGTCGGTACCTACGTAAAGAATGCTGTCGCTTTTTGGATCTTCCCTTACGACATTGATCGGTTCATTTGGCAGATCTTTACCAATTTGTTTCCAACTCTCGCCGTAATCATCACTTACATACAAATAGGGGAGAAAGTTATCGATACGATACCCATTTAATGATGCATAAACGCGGCCCTCTTTGTATTGTGATGCAATGATACGGCTCACCCATAGTCCATTTGTTTGTAGTTTGTCGCCCTGATTTTTAATTTTTGACTTTTTAACCGGGGGTGTTATATTCTTTTGATTGAGCTGCTCCCAATCGTATCCACCTTCTTTTGAAATGTAAATATTGCCATCGTCGGTTCCGACATATAGCAAATTGAAACGTGTAGGAGACTCGGCAATGGTTGTAATTGTTCCGTAAGGTACGTTGCCCGATCTCCGGCCGTTTGAAAGATCACCACTGATGGGGATAAGGCTATCGCCCTTGTTCAGCGACCGATACAGGCGATTCGCGCCAATGTAAAAAATATCCTGGTTGTGTTTGCTAAGCATGATTGGTGCCTGCCAGTTAAAACGCAATGGCTTTTCACCTAATTCATGCGATGGTCTCACACTTTTATAATCTTCTCTTGTTTTTCTATCCAGCCTTCCATAAAATCCAAATTGCGAACCGGCGTACGTGGTAGAATTATCCCTCGTATCCACCTGCACTTGCATGCCATCACCTCCAACCAGTGGTTTAAATGGATATTCACCTTCACTTTGCCAGCCAACATTATCATGATTGGTGGATGGACCATACCACACATTATTGTCCTGCAGGCCACCGTAGATATTATATGGCTTGTCGTTGTCAACGGTGACGGCATAATATTGACCTACAGCAGGCGTATTCGCAAAAAACCAATGTTCGCCATCATCATAGGTAATGTTACACCCGCCATCAGTTCCGATCACAAAATTTGAATCTCGTTTAGAGTTAATCCACACCGAATGATAATCACCGTGCGTATTTCTTTTATCAATATCTGAGAATGTCTTTCCGCCATCCGTTGACAATTGAATACTCACACCGGTTATTACCAGTTTCTTTTCATTTACAGGAGAAACAAAAATTTTCCCAAAATAATAACCGTATGTACTATAGAGTGTCAGGCTTTTTTCATTTATTTTTTTCCAGGTCATTCCACCATTATTGCTCCTGTAGACTTCGGCTCCATAGATGCCGGCGTTTTGAAAACCATCATTAAAATCGAGAAAATCGTACAGGGCTGAGGGTTTGATCTTTTTGCTTCTTACCATGTCAAGAACCACGGTAGCTGAATATCTCCGTGGAAAATGATTTTCTTTCAGAAAAGAATCCAGTTTATTTTGATCGAGTCGAAGAAATGCATCCTCCGCCATGTTCTGAAAATCGTTCTTATGGTACGATGTATCTACTTTCTTTTTTGAGGTGTCAGGACGGATCATATTGTTATCTACTATGGCATATATGATCGAAGGGTCTTTTGGATAAACTGCTACACCAATTCTTCCTATTTTATCACCCGTCATGAAACCAGATCCCTCTCCTGAAACCTTTTTCCAGCTTTCGCCACCATCCGTACTTTTATAAATTCCGCTGGTGGACCCGCTTTCCCGAAACTTCCATGCACTCCTGGTTTTGCTCCACATAGCGGCATACAGTTCATTTGGGTTTTGCGGGTTGATGTCGATGTCAACGGCACCTGTAGTGTCATCAACAAATAAACTTTGCTTCCATGTTTTGCCACCATCTGTTGTTTTATAAACTCCGCGTTCTTTATTAGGTGAATAAAGATGTCCGAGTGCTGCCACCCAAACTGTATTAACATCAGTAGGATGTAATTGGATTTTGCCAATATGTTGTGACTCGGGAAGACCAAGATAATCCCAATGCTTTCCATCATCAATTGTTTTATAAATGCCGATGCCTGCGTAAGAAGATCGACTACTGTTTACTTCACCCGTACCCACCCAGATTATTCTTGGGGAGGCATTCCAGCCAACAGCTATATCGCCGATAAAAAGAACGTCAACACTGTCAAAAATCGGAGTGAAGCTTTGTCCATTATTGGTAGTATGCCATAGACCCCCTGTCGCGTATGCCACATAAAACTCAGTTGGATCATTTGGATTGACGTCCACATCCACCACGCGGCCACTCATGATATTTGGACCGATGCTTCGAAATTTTACATCGTTGAGTATGGATTTTTTTTCTAAGCTAAGACGTTGGCTTACACTCTTGAGTCTTTCGTCAGCAGACGTGGGTTTTACCTGGGCTAATACGGCGCTATTCAGAAAAATAAGCACAAAGACAGATATGAAACTATATTTAATACGAATGCGGGCGATAAAATTTAACAGAGCGAGCATAAAAGCAGCAGTTTTTCGTTACTAAATTGCGGTGACAAATTACTCATAACCAATTATCAAACTTACTAAACTATGCGGTTCATTTTTGTTTTTGTTATACTGCTATCAATAAATGTATTTGGGCAAAACAAAAGCTACACTATCGGTCCCAAGGGAGACACGTTGAACCGTGTTGATTTAAATGGAAAAAAACAGGGACCGTGGGTGGTGCATATTGACGAGAATCATGGTGAGGCAGGTTATGAAGAAGAAGGCTATTTTGTTAGTGATAGAAAAGAAGGAACGTGGCGGCGGTTTTCATTGCAGGGAGATATTATAGCGGTTGAAAATTATCGTTGGGGTAATAAAGATGGTAAATGTCAATATTTTTCTAACATGGGTGACTTGGTTAGAGAAGAAAGTTGGAAGGCGGTAAACCCTGATAATCCTTATGATACAATTGACGTTTACGATCTTAAAGATCCAACAAAGGTTACGGGCACCCAGGTAATAAAACTAGAGGGATATTCTTTGAAGCATGGGACCTGGCGTTATTTTGATCCTAATTCAGGAACTGTTGTAAAAACAGAGAAATGGTTTTTGGATAAACCGGCTACGGGCGATAGCAAAAATGATGACGACCTAAAACCCATTGACATTACAGATAATTCCAAATCACGGTCCGACACCGCGGCAAAAAAATCAACTACAAAACCCCAGGCTGTGCTCAATTATGAAAAGAAGAACTCAGGGAAGAAAAAAGTCAAAGTACGAACGGGCCAGACCGATTACTGAAAACTCCTATTGATTGTCCCAACTCTCGCAAAATCGACTTCCCCATTACCACAAATAAGAAACCACCTCCCGGTGAAGTGGTTTTCAAATTTCATCACAATTATTTAAAATGCTTTTCGGTCCTGCGATTTCTGCATAGGGTTAACGCCACCGGGTGATTGACCACGGGCAGCAGCAGCCTGCTTAGCTTTGAATAATTGGAATTTTGTTGGTTCAGGTATACTTCCCCAGCTATTATTGCTTTCATCTATATCGGCCGTTTCACGCATGGGATCTAATTTGATGCTGGCTACTTCTTTATCCTTTACAAAAGTCTTTACAACTTTCTTTTCATTCAATCTCCAAACCTGTGCAGGAATGCGATCAATTTCTTTCGTTCCATCTTTATAAGTCCATTCAATGATTATTGGCATCACGAGCCCTCCTTTATTACTAAAAGTGAGTTCATAAATGTTTTTGCTTTCGTATTTCGATTTTAGACTATCAGCCAATGCTTCAGTTTGCGGAGAAAGGGTAACCGCATACTTGGATGAATCATATTTTTCCATATTCCGGTCATATTTCCAATAGAAATCCCTTAATGAAGTATCGGCATCCGTAAGGAATGTGATGTTTTTGTCTTCGCGATTGCGGATCTTGGAAAGGTCCTCGAAAGAATTCACTCTTGGCCTGTCTAAGCTTCTCATTACAGTTGAATCCTTCTTCATCGAGGGTATTGCATTTACATCAGCTTTGAAATATCTCACCGAGTCGAGTGAAATATCACAGGGTTCGATGCCGTAAAACCAACCTCTCCAAAACCAATCAAGGTCTTCTCCGCTGGCATCTTCCATTGTGCGGAAAAAATCGGCCGGTGTGGGATGCTTGAATGCCCAACGCCTCGCGTATTCTTTAAATGCATAGTCAAATAGTTGTCGGCCCATAATTGTTTCACGCAGAATATTTAATCCTGTTGCTGGTTTTGAATAAGCATTCGGACCAAAACCAACTATATCTTCCGAGTTTGTCATAATGGGTTCTAATTGATCCTTTGGTAACTTCATGTAATCGCGAATCGTGTATGCCGGACCCCGGGTTACGGGAAATTTATTATCATACAATTCTTCTGTGAGGTATTCGCAAAATGTGTTGATTCCTTCGTCCATCCATGTCCACTGGCGCTCATCGCTGTTTACAATCATTGGAAAGAAGTTGTGACCCACTTCATGAATTACTACGCCCAACATTCCGTACTTGGTGGCTTCGCTGTATGTTCCGTCTTTTTCTGTGCGGCCGAAATTGAAACAGATCATAGGATATTCCATGCCATTCGCCGCTTCAACGCTTTGTGCAACAGGATAGGGATATGGAATAGTAAACTTTGAGTAAGTTTTAATCGTATGCGCTACCACTTTTGTTGAGAACTTGCGATATAAGTTATATGCCTCTTTGCCATAATAACTCATACACATCACCTTCTTGCCTTCAACATTCGCCGGCATCGCATCCCAGATAAATTTACGAGAGGAACCCCAGGCGAAATCACGAACATTATCTGCTTTGAAAATGTAAGTTTTCTTTTGTGAGCTTTTGGCTTTTTCTTTTGCTTTTGCTTCATCGAGTGTTACGATTTCAACAGGTTCTTTAGCAGTTTGTGCTTTTTGCCACCGGGCGAATTGGGCTGGCGTAAGCATTTGCTGATAGTTTTGACATTCGCCCGTTGCTCCTACTACATGATCAGCGGGTACTGTCATTTGTACTTTAAAGTTTCCAAATGTCAATGCAAACTCTCCGCGACCGGTAAACTGGTGATTTTGCCATCCCTGGAAATCGCTATACACACAGAGCCGCGGGTACCATTGCGTCATAGTAAAAAGATAGTTGCCATCTTCCGGAAAATATTCGTATCCGCCGCGACCCCCTTGTACCATTCGATTGGTGATCTTGTAATTCCAGTCGAGATTAAAAACAAATTTTTGACCGGGCTTCAGGAGAGCTGGTAACTCAACACGCATCATGGTCTT